>JAJAZH010000454.1 GCA_026785815.1 Ramlibacter sp.
AGCAAGGGCTGACGAACCGATGCTGGTGCTGCCGGCCGAATTGACCCACGAGCACGCAGCAGCCTGCTGTCGCGTGCTCGAGCTGGGTCTGCGCAACGATCCTGCGCGGAGTGTCGTGGCCGATGCCGGTCCACTGATTCGTTTCGATTCGTCCGCACGTTCGGTGTTGCTGGATTGCCGCCGGGAGGCGCTGGCCTTGGGAAAGACCTTTTCGGTCAAAGGCTTGCCGCCGCGGCTGCGGGTGCTGGCGGGCCTTTACGGCGTCGCCGAACTGCTGCCTGCCGCGCCCTGAGCAGTTCATCTGCAAACGCTACGGCATCCGATCGCGTCAAAAGCCTTACGGACTTCTCCCACGCACCCGACGGTCGGGAGGGCTGCATTCCCGGCAGCTAAAATCTTGGGCTCCGATGTCCGCGATCTCCTTCCAGTCCGTCTCCAAGACCTTTTCTTCACCTCGCGGTCCGCTCAAGGCACTGGACGGCGTGAGCTTCGACGTCCAGCAGGGTGAATTCTTCGGCCTGCTCGGGCCGAACGGCGCCGGCAAGACCACGCTGATCAGCATCCTGGCGGGCCTGGCCCGGCCGACGTCGGGCAAGGCCATGGTTCTGGGTTGCGATGTGCAGGCCAACTACGGCGAGGCCCGTCGCAAGCTGGGCGTGGTTCCGCAGGAACTGGTGTTCGACCCGTTTTTCACCGTGCGCGAGGCATTGCGGATCCAGTCCGGGTATTTTGGGGTCAGGAACAACGGTGCCTGGATCGATGAACTGCTCGACAGCCTAGGACTGGCCGACAAGGCTTCCTCCAACATGCGCCAGCTCTCCGGCGGGATGAAGCGTCGGGTGCTGGTCGCTCAGGCCCTGGTCCACAAGCCGCCGGTCATTGTGCTGGACGAGCCAACGGCCGGCGTGGATGTCGAACTGCGTCAGACGCTCTGGCAATTCATTGCAAAGTTGAACAAGCAGGGCCACACGGTGCTGCTGACCACGCACTACCTGGAAGAGGCCGAAGCGCTGTGCGGCCGCATCGCGATGCTCAAGAACGGCCGCGTGGTGGCGTTGGAGAGCACCAGCGAACTGCTGAAGGCGGCGTCGAGCAACGTTCTTCGGTTCAAGATCGACAGCGCGCTGCCGCCCGAGTTCGATGGCAAGGCGCGGGTCACCGGTCGGATCGTGCAGCTGCCCGCGCACGACGCCCATGAGATCGAAAGCTACCTGGCCGTCATCCGGCGCGCCGGGCTGCGGGTCGAGGATGTCGAGATTCGCAAAGCCGATCTCGAAGACGTGTTCCTCGACGTGATGTCCGCCAACCAGCCCGACAAGGCGAACAGCGCCCCCGCACCCCTGGCGCCAGGGCTGGTCCGATGACCGGCTGGCAGACCCTGCTCTACAAGGAAGTGTTGCGGTTCTGGAAGGTCAGCTTCCAGACCGTTGCCGCGCCGGTGCTCACCGCCGTGCTGTACCTGCTGATCTTCGGCCACGTGCTGCAGAACAACGTCAAGGTCTACGACCGTGTCGAGTACACCGCGTTCCTGATTCCCGGGCTGGTGATGATGAGCATGCTGCAGAACGCCTTCGCCAACAGCTCTTCGTCGCTGGTCCAGAGCAAGATCATGGGCAGCCTGGTGTTTGTGCTGCTGACGCCGCTGTCGCACTGGAGCTGGTTCGGCGCCTATGTTGGCTCCGCCATGGCGCGCGGTCTGGCTGTCGGCATCGGCGTATTCGCGGTGACAGCCTTTTTCGCGCAGCCGGATTTCTTGGCGCCAGCGTGGATCCTGGTGTTCGCCCTCATGGGTTCGGCGTTGCTGGGCGCGTTGGGCGTCATCGCCGGGCTTTGGGCCGAGAAGTTCGACCAGATGGCGGCTTTCCAGAACTTCGTCATCATGCCGATGACCTTCCTGTCGGGCGTTTTCTACTCGATCCGTTCGTTGCCGCCGTTCTGGCAGGATGTCAGCCACCTCAATCCTTTCTTCTACATGATCGACGGTTTCCGCTACGGCTTTTTCGGTGTCAGCGATGTTTCGCCCTGGCTCAGCCTGGGCATCGTCAGCACCGCCCTGATTGTGGTGAGCGGATTGGCGCTCCACCTGCTGCGGATCGGCTACAAGATCCGCGGATAACGTCCCCGAGAAACACCTGATGAACGCTGCTGACCTCAAGGACCTGATTGCCGCCGGCCTGTCCTGCACCCACGTCGAGGTCGATGGTGACGGGCGCCACTGGTCGGCCGTGATCGTTTCCGCTGAATTCGAGGGCCAGCGCCTGATCCAGCGGCACCAGCGGGTTTACGCCACGCTGGGTGCGAGAATGCAGACCGATGAAGTGCATGCCTTGTCGATGAAGACCTTCACGCTGGCCGAATGGGCGGCGGCGTCCCCACCCAACTGAGTTTTCCATGGATAAATTGCTGATTCGCGGGGGGCGCCAGCTCCACGGCGAGGTCCGGATATCCGGGGCCAAGAACGCGGCGTTGCCCGAGCTGTGCGCCGCGCTGCTCTCGAGCGATCCGGTCACGCTGCTGAACCTGCCCCGACTGCAAGACGTCGCCACCATGCTGAAGCTGATCCGCAATATGGGCGTGACGATCGAAGAGACCGAAGACGGCGTGCGCATCGATTCGAGCAAGCTGAGTTCGCCTGAAGCGCCGTACGAGCTGGTCAAGACCATGCGCGCTTCGGTGCTGGCGCTCGGTCCGCTGCTGGCCCGATTCGGCGATGCGACCGTGTCGCTTCCCGGCGGCTGCGCCATCGGCTCCCGGCCGGTCGACCAGCACATCAAGGGCATGCAGGCAATGGGCGCCGACATCGTGGTCGAACACGGCTACATGATCGCCAAGCTGCCCAAGGGCCGTGAGCGCTTGCAGGGCGCGAGCATCCGCACCGACATGGTCACTGTCACCGGCACCGAGAACTTCCTGATGGCGGCGACCCTGGCCGAAGGCGAGACCGTGCTGGAGAACGCTGCCCAGGAGCCGGAAATCGTCGACCTGGCGGAGATGCTGATCGCCATGGGCGCCAGGATCGAAGGCCACGGCACCAGCCGCATCCGGGTCCAGGGCGTGGACAAGCTGCATGGCTGCACTCACCGCGTCGTCGCCGACCGGATCGAGGCCGGTACGTTCCTGTGCGCTGTGGCCGCCACCGGCGGCGACGTGGTGCTGCGGCACGGCCGCGCCGACCATCTGGAAGCGGTGATCGACAAGCTGCGAGACGCCGGGGCCAGCATTGCGGCGGTGGAGGACGGCATCCACCTGCACTCCAAGGGCCGGCTGGTGGCCCAGAGTTTCCGCACCACCGAATACCCCGGCTTCCCGACCGACATGCAGGCCCAGTTCATGGCGCTGAACGTGATCTCCGAAGGCTCGTCCAAGGTCACCGAGACGATCTTCGAGAACCGGTTCATGCACGTGAACGAGATGGTGCGGCTGGGCGCCAGGATCGCAGTGGACGGCAAGTTCGCCATGATCGAAGGCGTGCCCAGTCTGTCGGGCGCCGTGGTGATGGCAACCGACCTGCGGGCTTCGGCCAGTCTGGTCATCGCCGGCCTGGTGGCCGAAGGTGAAACCATGGTCGACCGCATCTATCACCTGGACCGCGGCTACGACCAGATGGAAGCCAAGCTGCGCGGAATCGGCGCGGACATCGAGCGCATCAAAGGCTGAAAGCATGCTGACGCTGGCTCTGTCCAAGGGACGCATCTTCGAAGACAGCCTGCCGCTGCTGCGTGCGGCCGGAATCGAAGTCCTGGAAGATCCGGAACAGTCCCGCAAGCTGATCCTGGCCACCCGCGATCCGCAAGTGCGTGTGGTCCTGGTCCGGGCCAGCGATGTCCCGACCTATGTGCAGTACGGCGGCGCCGACCTCGGTGTCACCGGGCTGGACACGTTGATCGAGCACGGCAACCAGGGGCTGTACCAGCCGCTGGACCTGAAGATCGCCAAGTGCCGCATCAGCGTCGCGGTGCGGTCCGACTTCGACTATGCATCGGCCGTGCGCCAGGGGTCCCGCCTGAAGGTGGCCACCAAGTACGTTGCGATTGCGCGCGAGTTTTTCGCGGCCAAGGGGGTGCACGTGGACCTGATCAAGTTGTATGGGAGCATGGAGCTGGCGCCGCTGACCGGACTGACCGACGCAATCGTCGACCTGGTCTCCACTGGCGGCACCCTCAAGGCCAACCACCTGGTCGAGGTGGAGCGGATCATGGACATCAGCGCGAGACTGGTGGTTAACCAGGCGGCGCTCAAACTCAAGCGCGACGAGATCCGCCGCATCATCGACGCCTTTGAACGGGCGACGGCCTCCTGAAGCCATGAAACCGATCGCTGCCCCGTTGCGCCTGTCCACGGCTGACCCCGGATTTGAAGCTGATTTCAAGGCCCGCCTGCACTGGTCGGCCGACACCGATGCGCAGGTCGAAGAGCGGGTCGCCGGGATCCTGGCGGATGTCCAGCGACGCGGCGACGCGGCAGTTCTCGAGTACACCGGCCGCTTCGACGGGCTCGAAGCGGCGTCGATGGGCGAGCTCGAGCTGACCCAGGGCGAGTTGAAAGCCGCTTTCGATTCGCTGCCTTCAACCCAGCGCGAAGCGCTCCAGGCTGCGGCTCACCGGGTTCGCAGCTACCACGAGGCGCAGAAGCGGGCGAACGGTGAAAGCTGGAGTTACCGGGACGAGGACGGCACGCTGCTCGGGCAGAAGGTGACGCCGCTGGACCGGGTCGGGATTTACGTGCCCGGCGGCAAGGCGGCCTATCCGTCCTCGGTCCTGATGAACGCCATCCCGGCGCACGTGGCCGGGGTTGGCGAGATCATCATGGTGGTGCCGACCCCGCGCGGCGAGAAGAACGCTTTGGTGCTGGCAGCAGCGCACGTGGCCGGAGTGTCGCGAGCATTCACGATCGGCGGGGCGCAGGCCGTGGCGGCGCTGGCGTACGGGACCCAGGCAATCCAGAAGGTCGACAAGATCACCGGTCCCGGCAATGCTTACGTGGCCAGTGCCAAACGACGGGTGTTCGGCACCGTCGGCATCGACATGATCGCCGGGCCGAGCGAGATCCTGGTGCTCGCCGACGGCAGCACGCCGCCGGACTGGGTCGCCATGGACCTGTTCAGCCAGGCCGAGCACGACGAGCTCGCGCAGAGCATCCTGCTGTGTCCGGACCTGTCTTATATCGACCAGGTCCAAGCGGCCATCGACCGGTTGCTGCCGCAGATGCCGCGCGCAGACATCATCGCCAAATCGCTCAACGGTCGGGGCGCGATGATCCAGACGCGCAACATGCAAGAGGCGTGCGAGATCAGCAACCGGATTGCTCCGGAGCATCTCGAGGTCGCGAGCAACGATCCGCACCGTTGGGAGCCGCTGCTGCGCCACGCCGGCGCGATCTTTCTCGGCGCGTACACCAGCGAGTCGCTGGGCGACTATTGCGCGGGCCCCAATCACGTGCTGCCGACCAGCGGCACTGCGCGCTTTTCCAGTCCGCTGGGCGTCTACGACTTCCAGAAGCGCAGCAGCATCATCGAGGTGAGCGAGGCCGGCGCGGCCAGGCTCGGCGCAATCGCCGCCGAACTGGCATATGGCGAGGGCCTGCAG
>JAJAZH010000455.1 GCA_026785815.1 Ramlibacter sp.
ACTTGTCGGCGGGCGCCTTGTTGCAGGCCAAGGCCAGGGCCTGGTTCACTTTCTTCGCGACCAACCCGCGCGAGCTCGACCTCGGCTTCTACCTGGTGCACGGGCTGGCACCACGCGGGCTGACCAGCGAATGGAACCAGCGCCTCAATGCGCGGCTGCACGATGCGTTGGCGCCGGGAGAGCGCGCGCTGGTCCAGTTGGGCTTCAAGCCAGCCGCGGCGCTGCGGGAAAACACGGCGCTGTTCGCGCATGGCGTCGGCCTGCTGCTGCTGCAACACACCGGCCGGATCCGGATGTTCAGGCAGGACGCCGGCGATCTCTTTGCACAATACCTGGGTGCGCTGGTGTTGCGCGCGCAATCCCCGAAGGAACAAAAAACCCATGCTGCTTGACGTCGACGATTCCCAACTGGTGCTGGTCGATTACCAGGCCCGGCTGATGCCCTCCATCCACGAGAGCCAGCTGGTGCTGGCCAACGCGCTACGGCTGGCGCGGCTGGCGCAGCTGATGGAAGTTCCGGTCTGGGGCACCGAGGAAAATCCGGCGGCGCTGGGCGAGAACGCCCCCGAGTTGCGGGCCCTGTGCCGCAAGACGCTGGCGAAGATGCATTTCAGCGCCGTCGCGGACGGACTGGGAGAGCTGCTGCGGCCGGCGCCGCGGCAACAGCAGGGCGGCAATGCCCGCAGCTTGCCCAAGCATTTGCAGAAGGCGCAGCCGCAGCCCGGCGAGGGCCGCAACACGGTGGTGATCGCCGGCTGCGAAGCCCACGTCTGCCTGCTGCAGACCGCGCTCGACCTGCTGGACGAGGAGTTCGACGTGTGGGTGGTGACCGACGCCTGCAGCTCGCAGAGCGAGCGCAATCGCGATGCGGCGTTCGACCGGCTGGCAGGCGCCGGCGCCGAACTGGTCACGACCCAGATGGTGGCTTTCGAGTGGCTGCGGACGGCGGACCATCCGTCGTTCCGCGAAGTGCTCGCACTGATCAAGTAACGAAAGGATGCGGCCATGTTCAAGGCGTTGCAACTGAGCCAGGCCGACTCCGGCTTTTCCGCCGCAGTCGTCGACCTCGACGACGCGCAGCTGCCCGCGGGCGACGTGCTGGCGCAGGTGGACTATTCCACGCTCAACTACAAGGACGGCTTGGCAATCACCAACCGGAGTCCGGTGGTGCGTGCCTGGCCGATGGTCGCCGGGATCGACGGCGCCGGCACCGTGCTGGAATCGAGCCACCCCGGCTGGAGCGCCGGCGACCGCTTCATCCACAACGGCTGGGGCCTGGGGGAGAACCGCTGGGGCCTGATGTCGGGCCGGGCCCGGCTGCAGGGCGACTGGCTGGTGCGCCTGCCTGACGCGTTCACGACCCGCCAGGCGATGGCGATCGGCACCGCCGGCTACACCGCGATGCTGTGCGTGCTGGCGCTGGAACGGCACGGCGTTCAGCCCTCCCACGGCGAAGTGCTGGTCACCGGAGCCACCGGCGGCGTCGGCAGCGTCGCGGTCGCGTTGCTGGGCAAGCTGGGATTCAAAATCGTGGCAGCGACTGGCAAGACCGCAGAAGAGGCTTACCTGAAGCGCCTGGGCGCAACGACCGTGATCGACCGGTCCGCGCTCGCGGCGCCGGGCAAGCCGCTGCAAAAGGAGCGCTGGGCCGCCGTTGTCGATGCCGTCGGTTCGCACACGCTGGCCAATGCCTGCGCGCAGACCCGCTACGGCGGCGTGGTCGCGGCCTGTGGGCTGGCGCAGGGCGCGGACTTTCCTGCGACCGTGATGCCATTCATCCTGCGCGGGATCACGCTGGCCGGCATCGACAGCGTCCAGGCTCCGCTGGCACGGCGCCAGCAAGCCTGGGAGCGGCTGGCACGCGACCTCGATCCGGTCGCCCTGGAAGCAATGACCGAAGAGATCACGCTGGAGCAGACGCCGGCGCGCGCGGCCCAGCTCATGGCCGGTCAGGTTCGCGGCAGGCTGGTGGTCAAAATAGCCTGACTCCCCTACGGAAGACAGACATGACCCAGCCACACGCAGATCGCGACAGCCCGACCGGAAACTATGCCGAGTTCTATCGCCGCTCGATCGACGACGCCGACGCCTTCTGGTCCGAGCAGGCGAAGCTGATCGACTGGCAGACGCCGCCCCGGCAGATCTGCGACAACAGCAAGCCGCCATTCACCCGCTGGTTTGTCGGCGGAACCACCAACCTTTGCCACAACGCCGTCGACCGGCACCTGGCGCAGCGGGCCGACCAGCCGGCGTTGATCCATGTCTCGAGCGAAACCGGCGCCGAGCGCGTCTATAGCTTCAAGGAGCTGCACAGTGAAGTCCAGCGCGCGGCGGCGATGCTGCTCGCGCTCGGCGTCGGCAAGGGTGACCGGGTCCTGATTTACATGCCGATGATTGCCGAGGCGGCGTTCGCCATGCTGGCCTGCGCGCGCATCGGCGCCATCCACTGCGTCGTGTTCGGCGGCTTTGCTTCGGTTTCGCTCGCTTCCCGGATCGAGGATGCGGCGCCGACCGTGATCGTCAGCGCCGATGCCGGTTCGCGCGCTGGCAAGGTCGTGCCTTACAAGCCGCTGCTCGACGAAGCCATCCGGCTTTCCAGCCACAAGCCCGCTGCCGTGCTGCTGGTCGACCGCGGCCTGGCGCCGATGTCGCTGGTAACGGGGCGCGACCATGGCTGGGCAGAGCTGTCCAGTCAGCACGCGCAGGCGCAAGTGCCGTGCGTGTGGCTTGAGTCCACCGACATCAGCTACACGATCTACACCAGCGGCACCACTGGCCAGCCCAAGGGGGTGCAGCGGGACGTTGGCGGCTACGCGGTGGCGCTGGCGGCCAGCATGAAGCACATCTTCCTGTGCCAGCCCGGAGAAACCTATTTCTCCACCAGCGACATTGGCTGGGTGGTGGGCCACAGCTACATCGTCTACGGGCCCTTGATCGCCGGTATGGCGACGATCATGTACGAGGGCCTGCCGATCCGTCCCGACGCCGGCGTCTGGTGGAGCCTGGTCGAGAAGTACAAGGTGACGGCGATGTTCAGCGCACCGACCGCGGTGCGGGTGCTGAAAAAGCACGATCCGGCGTTCCTCAAAAAATACGACCTGTCCAGCCTGCGGGCGCTGTACCTGGCGGGCGAGCCGCTGGACGAGCCGACCGCGCGCTGGATCAGCGACGCCATCGGCGTCCCGATCATCGACAACTACTGGCAGACCGAGAGCGGCTGGCCGATCCTGACCATCGCCAATGGGATCGAGCGCAAGCCCAGCAAGTTCGGCAGCCCGGGCGTCCCGATGTACGGGTGGCGCGTCAGCATCGTGCATGAAGGCACCGGGGAGGCGCTGAGCCAGCCCAATGAAAAAGGGGTGGTGGTGATCGAGGGACCGACGCCGCCGGGTTTCATGCAGACCGTGTGGCGCGATGACGAGCGCTTCGTCAACACCTACTGGAAATCCATTCCCGGTCGAATGGTCTACAGCACCTTCGACTGGGGCATCCGCGACCAGGACGGCTACTACTACATCCTCGGGCGCACCGACGACGTGATCAACGTCGCCGGACACCGGCTCGGCACCCGCGAGATCGAGGAGAGCATTTCCAGCCACCCGAGTGTGGCCGAGGTCGCCGTGGTCGGCGTGGCCGACGCGCTCAAGGGCCAGGTCGCGATGGCTTTCGTGGTGGTGCGCGACCCGTCGCTGCTGCCCGACGAGCCCGCGCGGATGCGGCTGGAAGGCGAGATCATGAAACGGGTCGACCAGCAGCTCGGCGCCATCGCGCGGCCGGCCCGGGTCCGCTTCGTCACGCTGCTGCCGAAGACGCGCAGCGGCAAGATGCTGCGGCGGGCGATCCAGGCGGTCTGCGAAGGGCGCGACGCCGGCGACCTGACCACGATCGAGGACCCGGCTGCGTTGCAGCAGATCCGCGACCTGATGGCCCCTTAGGCCGGTTTCCGCGCGATCACCAGGAAGCCCGGCACCGGCTCGTTGTTCTCGTAGCGCAGCGGCATGGCTTCCAGTGTGACGTCCTGGAAGCCGGCCGCGCGGCACAGCGCTTCGACGTGGCTGGCCTTGTGGGCATAGCGCTGGTTCGGCCGCAGCACCAGGTCGGCCTCTTCCGGCGCAGCGGTCTCGCAGGAAAACATGAAGTGGCCGCCGGTCTTGAGCACGCGCAAGGCATTGGGGATCGCGGCGCCGAGCTCGCCCACGTAGATGAAGACGTCCAGCGCGGTAATGACGTCGTACAGACCTTCCGGCGTCTCCTGCAGCGCGTCCAGCAGATCGACGGTGTGAAAGCGGTCGTAGACGTTGTGGCGCGCAGCCTGTTCGACCATCTTGGGCGAGATCTCCACCCCGATCAGCGCGCCCTGGATCCGTCCGAGGCAGACGCCGAGCAGGCCGGTGCCCGATCCCAGGTCCAGCACATTGAGCGACTCCGGATAGAGCGCCCGGATCCGGGCCGCGACGTCGCGCGGCAGCTTGTATTTCAGGCCGGCGACGACGTGCTGGTCATAGGTCCCGGCCATGGCTTCATACAGGTCGCGCACCATCGTGACCGGCTGGCGCGAGGGCGTGCCACCCTGCGCCAGCGTGTGCCAGTACTGGTACTCCTCATTGGTCGCGTCGAGTGCGAGCAGCGCGTCGGTATCGGCGAGCGCCAGCTCGCGGCGGCCCATGGCCACCCGGGTCTGGGCGCGACCGAGCAAAGCCTCGGGCTGGGCCGGGACCTGCTGAAGCACCGAGTCATAGAACGCGATCGATTCGTCGAACTTGCCGGTGAAGCGCAGGTCGCGGGCCAGGTCGAGGCGGATCTTCATGTCGGACGGCACCAGCACCACGGCATGCGCCAGCCATTCGATCGCCAGCTCCGCATGCTGGGCCCGGTGCGCGATGTCGATCACGCGGCCGATCACCTCCGGGTTGTCGCCATCCAGTTGCACCGCCTGCTGCGCGTACTTGATGGCTTCCGGGAACTGGTTCTGCCGGGCCAGCAACAGCGCCAGCTCGGTCACGGCGACCGGCCATTGGGGCGTGAGCTGGACCGCGCGCCGCGCTGCATCCAGGGCTTTCTGCGAGTTGCCCGCCGCCTCCGCCAGGTGCATGCCGACCAGGTAGACGCGCGGGTCGCCTGGCGCCGACTTCGCGACTCCCTGCAGCCGTTCGGCGGCCTCCGACAGCTTGCCGCTGCCGATCAGGTGACGGACGGTTTCCAGGCGCTTGACCAGGGGGTCGTTGGGAATCGCGCTAGTGGTCATGGAGGAGAGCTGCTGCTCGGACTAAACCCGCCATTATCCGCGACCACGCGGGCGCTGCGCTAACGGTGGCACAATCACAGCCGCAACATCCGGCCCCTTCCAGCCACAGTCGCATCCGCCAACCGGTCCAGCCGTGTCGCGGAAGGTTTCTCGAACCAGCCAAAGTCTCCTGCAGGGAGGCAGAAAGTCAGCGCAATGAGCGAGCCCAGCTCCGTCTACACGGCCTTGCAAGGCAATTCCTATCTCTTCGGCGGCAACGCGCCCTATGTCGAGGAGATGTACGAAAACTATCTCGCCAACCCCGGCAGCGTGCCCGACAACTGGCGCGACTACTTCGACGCCTTGCAGAACGTGCCCGCCGCGGACGGCGGCAATGCCAAGGACGTGCCGCACCTGCCGGTGATCAATGCTTTCGCCGAACGGGCCAAGCAGGGCGGCACCAAGGTGGTGGTCGCCAGCGGCGCCGACTCCGAAATGGGGCGCAAGCGCACCGCGGTCCAGCAGCTCATCGCCGCCTACCGAAATGTCGGAGCGCGCTGGGCCGACCTCGATCCGCTCAAGCGCACCGAGCGCGAGAAGATTCCCGAGCTCGACCCGTCGTTTTACGGTTTTTCCGACGCCGACCAGGAAACGGTGTTCAACACCAGCAACACCTTCTTCGGCAAGGAGACGATGACGCTGCGTGAGCTGATCAACGCCCTGCGCGAGACCTATTGCGGCACCATCGGCGCCGAGTACATGTTCATCAGCGACCAGGCCAAGAAGCGCTGGTGGCAGCAGCGGCTGGAAAGCATCCGCAGCAAGCCGAACTTCACGGCCGACAGGAAAAGGCACATCCTGGACCGGATCTCGGCGGCCGAGGGGCTGGAGCGATTCCTGCACACCAAGTATGTGGGCCAGAAGCGCTTCTCGCTGGAAGGCGGCGAGAGCTTCATCGCCTCGATGGACGAGCTGATCCAGGAAGCCGGTGTCAAGGGCGTGCAGGAGATCGTGATCGGCATGGCCCATCGCGGCCGCCTCAACGTGCTGGTCAATTCGCTGGGCAAGATGCCGGCCGACCTGTTCGCCGAGTTCGACCACACGGCCAAGGAAGACCTGCCGGCCGGCGACGTCAAATACCACCAGGGCTTCAGTTCCGACGTCACCACCCGCGGCGGCCCGGTGCACCTGAGCCTGGCTTTCAACCCGTCGCACCTTGAAATCGTCAATCCGGTGGTGGAGGGTTCGGTGCGGGCCCGGATGGACCGCCGGGCCGATCCGCAAGGCAAGCAGGTGTTGCCGGTGCTGGTGCATGGCGACGCCGCGTTCGCGGGGCAGGGCGTGGTGATGGAGACGCTGGCGCTGGCCGAGACCCGCGGCTACTTCACGGGCGGCACGGTGCACATCGTCATCAACAACCAGATCGGCTTCACCACCAGCGACCCGCGCGACAGCCGCTCCACGCTGTATTGCACCGACGTTGTCAAGATGATCGAGGCGCCGGTGCTGCACGTGAACGGCGACGATCCGGAGGCGGTGGTGCTGGCGACCCAGATGGCGCTGGACTACCGGATGGAGTTCGCCAAGGACGTGGTGCTGGACATCGTCTGCTTCCGCAAGCTCGGGCACAACGAGCAGGACACGCCCTCGCTGACCCAGCCGCTGATGTACAAGAAGATCGCGGCCCATCCTGGAACCCGCCGGCTCTATGCCGACAAGCTCTCGGCCCAGGGCCTGGGCGCGACGCTCGGCGACGACATGGTCAAGGCCTACCGCGCCGCCATGGATGCGGGCAAACACACCATCGATCCGGTGCTGACCAATTTCAAGAGCAAGTACGCGGTCGACTGGAGTCCGTTCCTGGGCAAGAAGTGGACCGATGCCGGCGACACGGCGATTCCGATGGCGGAGTGGAAGCGGCTGGCCGGCCGGATCACGACGCTGCCGACGGACTTCGCGGCGCATCCGCTGGTCAAGAAGGTGCTGGACGATCGCGCTGCCATGGGCCGCGGCGAGACCAATGTGGACTGGGGCATGGGCGAGCACATGGCGTTCGCCTCGCTGGTGGCGAGCGGCTATCCGGTGCGCCTGTCCGGCGAAGACTGCGGCCGCGGCACCTTCACCCACCGCCATTCGGTGCTGCACGACCAGAACCGCGAGAAGTGGGACACCGGCACCTATGTGCCGCTGCAGAACGTCGCTGAGAACCAGGCGCCGTACATGGTCATCGATTCGATCCTGTCCGAGGAGGCGGTGCTCGGCTTCGAGTACGGCTATGCGTCGAACGACCCGAACACGCTGGTGATCTGGGAAGCCCAGTTCGGCGACTTCGTCAACGGCGCCCAGGTGGTGATCGACCAGTTCATCGCTTCCGGCGAAGTCAAGTGGGGCCGCGTCAACGGCATCACGCTGATGCTGCCGCACGGCTACGAGGGCCAGGGGCCGGAGCACAGCTCGGCGCGGCTGGAGCGCTTCATGCAGCTGTCGGCCGACCTCAACATGCAGGTGGTGCAGCCGACCACCGCCAGCCAGATCTTTCATGTGCTGCGGCGGCTGATGGTTCGCCCGCTGCGCAAGCCGCTGGTGATCATGACGCCCAAGTCGCTGCTGCGGAACAAGGATGCCACTTCACCGCTGTCGGAGTTCACCAGGGGTGGCTTCCAGACCATCATTCCGGAAAGCAGGGAGCTCAAGGGCGACAAGGTCAAGCGGATCATCGTCTGCTCGGGCAAGGTCTATTACGACCTGGCCAAGAAGCGGGAAGAAAAGGGCGCCGACGATGTCGCGATCCTGCGGGTCGAGCAGCTCTATCCTTTCCCGCACAAGGTGTTCGCGGCGGAACTGCGCAAATACCCGAACGCCAGCGAGATCGTCTGGTGCCAGGACGAGCCGCAGAACCAGGGCGCCTGGTTCTTCGTGCAGCACTACATCCACGAGAACATGCTCGAGGACCAGAAGCTCGGCTACTCCGGCCGCGCTGCCTCGGCCTCCCCGGCCGCCGGCTATTCGCAACTGCACCAGGAGCAGCAAAAGAGTCTGGTCGACGGGGCTTTCGGGAAACTCAAAGGCTTCATCCTGACCAAGTGATCTTCCGGACGTGCAGCGCCGGAAGTTCTTCGCGCGGCCGAACCGGATCGGAGCCGGTCAGCGCGCGGCAAGAACCAAAAATCTAGGAATTGACATGGCTATCGTTGAAGTGAAAGTGCCCCAGCTGTCCGAATCGGTCGCTGAAGCGACCCTGCTGCAGTGGAAGAAGAAGCCGGGGGACGCGATCGCGATCGACGAGATCCTGATCGAGATCGAGACCGACAAGGTGGTGCTTGAAGTGCCCGCGCCGGCCGCCGGTGTGCTGGCCGAGATCCTGGTGGCCGATGGCGGCACGGTGGCGGCCGAACAGCCGATCGCGCGGATCGACACCGAAGGCAAGGGCGCTACCCCTCCTGCGCCAGCCGCCGCCGCAGCGCCAGCTGCCAGCAAGCCCGAAGCCAGCGCCGCTGCGGCCTCACCTGCTGCAGCAGCCGGTGGCCCGATGGCGGGTGTCGCGATGCCTGCCGCGGCCAAGCTGATGGCGGACAACAATCTCGGCGCCGGCTCGGTCGCTGGCACCGGCAAGGACGGGCGCGTCACCAAGGGCGACGTCCTCGGCGCCGTGGGCTCGGTGAGCGCAAAACCAGCGGCTGCACCGGCGACCGCACCTGCAGCCATGCCAGCGGCAGCTGCGAAAGCGCCCCTGCTGCAGGTCAACGCGCCGGTGCGGACGCCGGAGCTGGGCGACCGGCCCGAGCAGCGGGTCCCGATGAGCCGGTTGCGCGCCCGCGTCGCCGAGCGCCTGCTGCAGTCGCAGGGCAGCAACGCCATCCTCACCACGTTCAACGAGGTCAACATGGCGCCGGTGATCGAGATGCGCAAGCGCTTCCAGGAGAAGTTTGAAAAAGAGCATGGCGTGAAGATCGGCTTCATGAGCTTTTTCGTGAAGGCCGCGGTTCATGCGCTCAAGAAATATCCGGTGATCAACGCTTCGGTCGATGGCAACGACATCGTCTATCACGGCTATTTCGACATCGGCATCGCGGTCGGCTCGCCCCGCGGACTGGTGGTTCCGATCCTGCGCAATGCCGACCAGATGAGCTTTGCAGAGATCGAGAAAAAGATCGCCGACTACGGAGCCAAGGCGCGCGACGGCAAGCTGGGCATCGAGGAGATGACCGGCGGCACCTTCTCGATCTCCAATGGCGGCGTGTTCGGCTCGATGCTGTCGACGCCGATCATCAACCCGCCGCAGTCGGCGATCCTGGGCGTGCACGCGACCAAGGACCGCGCGGTGGTGGAGAACGGGCAAGTGGTGGTGCGGCCGATGAACTACCTGGCCATGAGCTACGACCACCGGATCATCGACGGCCGCGAAGCCGTGCTGGGCCTGGTCGCCATGAAGGATGCGCTGGAAGACCCGGCGCGGCTGCTGTTCGATATTTGACGAACCTGTCATCCCGGGCTTGCCCCGGGATCCATGCATTGCGGGGCCAGCCCGCAATGACAAACCGGAAACACTATGAGCAAGCAATTCGACGTGGTCGTCATCGGCGCCGGTCCTGGTGGCTACATTGCCGCCATCCGCGCCGCCCAACTGGGCTTCAGCGTGGCCTGCATCGACGAGTGGAAGAACGCCAAGGGCGGCCCGGCGCCCGGCGGAACCTGCACCAACGTCGGCTGCATTCCGTCCAAGGCGCTGCTCGACTCGTCGCATCATTTTCATGACGCGGTCAAGCATTTTTCCGCCCATGGCATCAGTG
>JAJAZH010000456.1 GCA_026785815.1 Ramlibacter sp.
GTGGTCGGCATCGCCGGCGTCTCAGGCAACGGCCAGCGGGAACTGCTCTATGCGCTGTCGGGCGAGGACACAAGGGCGGAGCCGGCCATGGTCCGGGTGTTCGGCCAGGACGCCGGCCGCCTCGGTCCGGCGCATCGGCGTCATCTCGGCGTGCATTTCGTGCCGGAGGAGCGGCTCGGACGCGGCGCCGTGCCGACCCTGGGCCTGGCACACAACCTGATGCTGACCCGGACCGAGGCCGTTCACGGCAGCGGCTGGATCGACGTCAAGGCGCTGCGGCAGCAGGCGCAAGGCGTGATTTCGCGCTTCAACGTCAAGGCCGCCGGCCCCGATGCGGCGGCCCGCTCGCTGTCGGGCGGCAACCTGCAGAAATTCATCGTCGGGCGCGAGATCGATGCCAACCCCAAGCTGCTGATCGTCTCGCAGCCGACCTGGGGCGTCGACGTCGGCGCCGCGGCCCAGATCCGGGGCGCCATCCTGGCGCTGCGCGACGCCGGTTGCGCAGTGCTGGTGGTCAGCGAAGAACTCGACGAGCTGTTCGAGATCTGCGACCGGCTGCACGTGATCGCCAGGGGCCGGCTGTCGCCGTCCGTGCAGCGCCGCGCTGCGACGGTGGCGCAGGTGGGAGAGTGGATGTCGGGGCTCTGGGACGCGGCTGTCGCAGATGTCGCAGATGCCCGGGCGGCGACCCATGCTTAGGCTCGAACCCCGTCCCGAACCCTCGCGCGCCTGGAGCGTGGGCTCGCCGCTGCTGGCGTTGGCGATCACTGTGGTGATCGGCGTGCTGCTGTTCGCGCTGATGGGCAAGGACCCGGTGCGCGCATTGCAGATGTTCTTCTGGGAACCGCTGCGCACGCCGTACGCGCTCGGCGAGTTGATGGTCAAGGCGACGCCGCTGCTGATCATCGCGCTCGGGCTGGCGCTGTGCTTCCGCTCCAACGTCTGGAACATCGGCGCCGAGGGCCAGTTCGTGATCGGCGCGGTGGCGGCTGCGGGCGTCGCGCTGCTGGCGGGCAAGGACAGCAGTCGCTGGATCGTGCTGGCGATCCTGCTGGCCGGTATCGCGGGCGGCATGGCCTGGGCTGGCATCACCGCGCTGCTGCGGGACCGCTTCAACGCCAACGAGATCCTGGTCAGCCTGATGCTGGTGTATGTGGCCGACCAGGTCCTGAGCTACATGGTGTTCGGTCCCTGGAAGGATCCGGCCGGCTACAACTTCCCGCAATCGAAGCCGTTCGCGGCGGCGACGCAGATTCCGCGGCTGATGAGCGGCTCGCGCATGAGCATCGGACTGCTGATCGCGCTGGCGGGCGTCGCAGCGCTGTGGATTTTCCTGTTTCGCACCCGCGCCGGTTTCGCCCAGCAGGTCGGCGGGCTGGCGCCGGCGGCGGCGCGCTATGCCGGCTTCTCGTCGCGCAAGGCGCTGTGGACCGCGATGCTGGTGTCGGGCGGCGCGGCCGGCCTGGCGGGCGCGCTGGAAGTGGCCGGGCCGATCGGGCAGCTCAATTCGTACCTGCCGGCGGGCTACGGTTTCGCCGCGATCATCGTGGCTTTCGTCGGCCGCCTGCATCCGGTGGGCATCGTGTTCTCGGCCATCCTCATGAGCATGTTCTATATCGGCGGCGAACTGGCGCAGTCCCGACTGGGCCTGCCGAAGTCGCTGACCGGCGTGTTCCAGGGGCTGCTGCTGTTCACGCTGCTGGCCTGCGACACGCTGATCATGTACCGGGTGCGCTTCATTGCGCTGGTGGCAAGGCAGGCTCGATGAACAAGGCACCGTCACTGCAATCGTTGTCCCGGCGCAGGCGGGTACCGCAGTCGTCATCCCCGCGCAGGCGGGGATCCAGGGCATTCCCGGATTCGGGAGCACTGGTTTCCCGCCTTCGCGGGAATGACGAAGGACCCCCGATGAAAGCGGACTGCTGATGGAATCCTACGCACTGCTCATCGCAGCCACCCTCAACGCCGGCACCGTGCTGGCGCTGGCGGCGCTGGGCCTGCTGATCAACGAGAAGGCCGGCATCGTCAACCTCGGCGCCGAGGGCATGCTGCTGTGCGCGGCGCTGGCCGGCTTCGTCACCGTGGTGCACACCGGCAACGACTGGCTGGGCTTCGCCGCCGGAATCGGCGCCGGCGCCCTGCTGGCCGCGATCTTCGGGCTGCTGGTGATCTGGCTGAACACCAACCAGTACGCCACCGGCCTGGCGCTCAGCCTGTTCGGCGCTGGCTTTTCCGCCTTCGCCGGCCTCAAGTACGTGCAGGAGAAACTGCCGGAGCGGCCGCACTTCGCCGTGCCGCTGCTGGCCGACATCCCGCTGCTCGGGCCGGCGCTGTTTCGCCAGCATCCGATGGTCTACCTGGCGGTCGCACTGGTGGCTTGGCTGATCTGGTTCCTGTACCGCTCCCGCACCGGCCTGGTGCTGCGTTCGGTCGGCGAAGCGCCGGAGTCGGCGCACGCGCTCGGCTATCCGGTGCGGCGGATCCGGCTGGCGGCGGTGGTGGCCGGCGGCGGCCTGTGCGGGCTGGCCGGCGCCTACCTGTCGGTGATCTACACGCCGCTATGGGTCGAAGGCATGGTGGCGGGCAAGGGCTGGATCGCGCTGGCGCTGACCACCTTCGCCACCTGGCGGCCGGCACGCGTGTTGCTTGGGGCTTACCTGTTCGGCGGAGTGACGATGCTCCAGTTTCACTTGCAGGGCATCGGGGTCGACGTGCCCAGCCAGTTCCTCACCATGGCGCCTTACCTCGCGACAATCGTGGTGCTGGCGCTGATCTCGCGCAACCCCGCGTGGATCCGCGCCAACATGCCGGCGTCGCTGGGAAAGCCTTTTTACCCCGGTTCATAATCGGATTTTTTCGACAACCTGCAAGCTCAAAAGGACACCATGACTGACCAGAAGAAACGTTCCCTGTTGAAGGCGGCCGGCTTGATGTCGGCCGTGGCTGCCGCGTCGCTGGCCGGGTGCGGCAAGGCGCCCGAGCCGGCGCCGCCCCCCGCGCCTGTCGCTGCGGCTCCCGCGCCCGCATCCAAGCCGGCGCCGCTGAAGATCGCTTTCGCCTATGTCGGTCCGGTCGGCGATGGCGGCTGGACCTTCGCCCACGACAACGGACGCAAGGCGATCGAAAAGGAATTCGGCGACAAGGTGGTGACCAGCTTCGTCGAGAAGGTGCCGGAATCGGCGGACGCCGAACGCGTCATGCGCGACCTGGCCAGCCAGGGCAACAAGCTGATCTTCGGCACCACCTTTGGCTACATGGATCCGATGCTCAAGGTGGCGCCCGACTTCAAGGACGCGAAGTTCGAGCACGCCACCGGCTACAAGACCGCCGTCAACCTGCGCACCTACGACAGCCGCACCTACGAGGGCGCCTACATGGCTGGGGTGATCGCCGGCAAGATGACCAAGACCAACACGCTGGGCGTGGTCGGCTCGATCCCGATCCCCGAAGTGGTCCGCAACATCAACGCCTTCACGTTGGGGGCGCAGTCGGTCAACCCCAAGGTCAAGACCAAGGTGGTCTGGGTGGGTGAGTGGTTCGCCCCGCCCAAGGAGACCGAGGCCGCCACGGCGCTGATCAACGGCGGCGCCGACGTGCTGATGCAGAACACCGATTCCTCGGCCGTGCTGCAGACCGCGGAGAAGATGGGCAAGCGCGCCTTCGGCTGGGACAGCGACATGACGGCCTACGGCCCGAAGGCGCACCTGGGTTCGGCCGTCATCAACTGGGCGCCGTACTACATCAAGGCCACCCGCGACGCGCTGGAGGGCAAGTGGTCGACCGGGCAGGCCTGGTGGGGCGTCAAGGAAGGCGCGATCGACATGGCCTCGCTCGCGGCCGATGTGCCGGAAGAGACCAGGAAGCGCATCGACGAGATCAAGGCCGGCCTGAAGGACGGCAGCTTCTCGATCTGGAAGGGCCCGATCATGGGCCAGGACGGCAAGCCGATCAAGGACAAGGACGGCAAGGAGTGGACCGGTGACGACGCCCAGCTCGGCGGACTGAACGTGTACGTCAAGGGCGTCGAGGGCAAGGTGCCTGGCGGCGACAAGAAGTAAGCAGCCGCGCGCCTGGCGCCCGGCAAGCTCCCTGTCTTCGCGAACCATGGCCACGATCGGACAACTGCTGATCGTGGCCATTTTTGTGCCGGCCTGCGCGGCGCATTCCAAACCCGACACCGGCACATCGCCCGTCGACCGGATGGTGACGGCCGCGCGTGCCGACGCGGCAAAGCGCTCGGGTCTGGCGCCCGCGCAGCTGCAGGTGGTGACGGCGGAGCCAGTCACCTGGTCCGACGGCAGCCTCGGCTGCCCGCGGCCGGGAATGCTCTACACCCAGGCGCTGGTGCCCGGCTATCGGGTGCAACTGCGGGTCGGCAGCGAGGTCTGGAACTACCACGGCAGCGAGCGCGGCGGGGTGGTGCTGTGCCCGCCGGGGCAGGCGCAGGAGCCGGGGCAGAACAGCCGCAACTGAAACTCACGCCTGGTGCGGACGAAAAAAAAGCCCGGGGCAATTGCTTGCCCCGGGCTTTTTGGTTTGAAGCCGCTCGCGCGGCCCCCGGTCAGGGATAGAGCCGCACGATGGTCGGAGCGGGCATGTTCGTTGTCCCGCCGTAGGCAATTGACCCGAGGTACTTGATGCCCGCTGTCAAACCGCTGGTGGTGATTCCGATCGTGCCGGTCTGGCCGGTCACCGCGCTCGCTGGGGCAGTCACTGTCATGTTGCCTGCGCTGCTGGTCCCGAGAGTCCAGCTGAACAGGTTGAAGTTGGCGGAGCCGACCGGCACCGCATAACCGATCACCTTGACGGTGTAGATTCCTGCAGCCGGATTCGTCAAGTTCACTTCTTCCTGCGTCGTGGCGCCGCCGCTGGAGCCGACAAGCGTCGTGCCCAGGTAGACCTCCAGGTCGAGGTCGCTGGCCGGGAGGACTTCGCTGTCGAACAGCGAGAAGCGCGCATACGTGCTTCCCGCCGGGACGACCACGCTGAAGCTGACCTCCCCTCCGGTGGCCACCACGCCGGGAGACTTGACCGCTGGCACCAGCCCGCGGGGCGTCGCACTGAAAGCGCCCGTATAGCCGAAGGTCACGCTGTAAGACTCGCGCACTTCGACCGGGGCAGCCATGGCCACGGGACGCGCCACGACTGGAATGCGCACGTTGTGACTGCCGTCGCTCAGCGTCAATTGGCCGCCCGCGTACGCCCCGAGCGTTGCCGTGGTCCGGGTCAAGCTCACGCTGAACTCCTTGGTCTGGCCTGGCGCGATCGTCAGCGATGCCGGGCTGACGCTGACGGTGAAGCCTGTCATGCCCGTGTAGCTGGGCGTATAGGTCGCACTGGCGTCTCCAACGTTAGTGACCCTGCGCGTCACGGTTTGCGTGCCGGGCACTGCGCCCATCGCGATCGAGGCCACGTTCAGGTCGCTCGGATGGAGCACCGCAATGCCGGAGGACGTGCAGAACGATGTCGGCAACTGGGTTCCGCACAGGAAGCCCAGCCAGTCGGCGAAGCCCGAGTCGAACACCAAACCCGGATTGGTTGCCGCGATCGGCTTCACGTGGCCCGCGCCCTGGCGGAAGATCCTGGTCGAGGTGGAGATGGAGCCGTCCAGGACGTCGGTACCGGTGGTCATCAGCGCCGACTTGATCGCCATGGGCGACCACGCCGGGTACAGCTGCTTGAACAGCGCCGCGAGCCCTGCCACGTGCGGGCTGGACATCGACGTCCCGCTGTAAAGGTCGAAGCTGCGGCCTCCATTGCCGGGAGGCGCGACCGCCGCCAGGATGTCCTGGCCGGGGGCGATCAGGTCGGGCTTGAGCAGGTTGCCTTGAGCCGCTAGGAGCGGACCGCGCGAGGAGAACGATGCGGTGAAAGGAGCCGGTGTGCTGGCATTGAGGGTCGACGGGTTGAGCGTCGCCTTGGCACCGATGGTTGCCGCATACAGCTTCACAGCCGCCCGGTCCGTGGACTGCAGATGCACGGTCGGGACCGAATGCAGGTCCGCATTGAGCGAGTTGACGGATGTGTTGACCAACACCATCCCGATGCCGCCGGCATCCTTGACCGCCTGGCTCTTGTCGGTGCGGGCAATCACGCCGCGGTCGCAGACCACGATCTTTCCTGCCACCTTGGCGGGATCGAGCACCGGCAAGCCGCCATTCTGGGTGGCCGGGTAGCACAGCGCGACTAACGTTGCGTTGGCACCAGGCAGGCCGGCCGCAGTGGAATCGATCAAGTCTGACGGTCCGACGCTACTGGCCACCAACGCGGCACCGAAATACGTCATGCCGTTGCCCAGCGTGACCGAGCCGGAGCTGCCGCGGTTGTGGGTGCCGGCGGCCACCGTGGTCAGCCAGGGGCTGGGGTGGGCGACCGTGCCGGTCGCGGGGCCGCTGTTGCCCGCCGAAGCTGCGACAAAAACCCCCGCGTCGGCGGCGAACAGGAAGGCGATCTCCACCGGGTCGCGGAAATTGGTCCTGGTTCCGCTGATCGAGAAGTTGATCACGTCCACGCCGTCGGCCCCGGCCTGGTCGATCGCCGCAACGCTGTCGGACGAGGCGCAGCCGCCGGCAGGTGAAACCGACCAGCAGACCTTGTAAGCGGCGATGCGGGCACGCGGAGCCATGCCGCTGACCGTGCCGAACGCAGCCGCCTGGCCAGTGGCGGTGACGCCACTGTTGCCGCCCGCGGTGCTGGCGGTGTGGGTGCCGTGGCCGCCGAAGTCGCGCGGCGAGTTGTATTCCTCGGGAAACTGCGACGCGATGCCGGCATTGCCGCCCCAGCCCGCGTTGTAGTAGCGGGCGCCGATCAGCTTCTGGTTGCAGTCGGTGCCCGTGAACTGGTCACCGGGAGTGCACTTGCCGTGCCAGCCGGGAATCTGCTGGTAATCGAGTTTGCCGTCCTTGCTGGCGTTGCCATTGGTTCCGGTCCGGTCGGTGAAGCTTTCGGATTCGGGCCAGATGCCTGAATCGACCATGCCGATGACCACGCCCTCGCCCCGGGCGCCGGTCGTATTCCAGAACCCGCCAGTCCCGGAGAGGCCCAGGAAGTTCGGCGTCGACGCTGTGTCGAGCGATCGAATTTCGTCCTTGGAGACCGCCAGCACGCCCTTGGTCAGCGCCAGTTTCTGCGCCTGGGCTTCGGTCAGTTCGGCGGCGAAGCCGTTGAACACATAGCCGTAGCTGTAGAGCTTGCGGGCGTTGCCGACGCCACGCAGCACGCTGTCGTGGCGCGCGGTCAGGTGCGCCAGGTAGTTGACGACAGCGGGAGAATTGGGATTGATCTTCTGGCCTTTTCGCGGCTTGGTGGGCTGCAGGCCCTGGATGCCGCCGTCGTACGCCGTCACTGGCATTTCCGCCAGCTGCACGATGTACGCCTTGTTGGCATGCGCGCTCGGGCCGCGGTTGACGCGGTCGCCGTCGACTGGCGCGCTGGTGACTTCGGCAGAGTCTTCGGCGGATGCCGCTGTCGGGGACTGGACCAGCGCCGCCTTGGTCAAGGCGGCCGGGGCCGAGGCGACGCCGGAGCTGGGCTCCGAGCCGCCACCGCAGGCGGCCATCAGTGCCGCCGCAATGGTGGACGCGAACGTCAGGGACCATCTTCTTGAAATCTGGAACATCGGGGTTTCCTCCTGGGTCGGTGATCGGGACTCCTTGTGGGAGTCCGATCGCGGGTTGGTGTTGTGCTGACTGTCGGTGCAATCTGTTGAAAGCGCCGGCCGTGACGATTCCGGCACAGCCGGGTCGACGCGTCAATGGGGCCAACGAGGAAGGCCGCCTGAAATCGTTGCCTCCAGCCGCATGGAACGCGGGTAACTCTTTGTAGCGACACACCTTCGGGTGCGCAAAATCGGTGCGGCGACGGCTGGTCCGGGCTTTCGCTTATGCTTTGACACGCTCGAAACTACGCCATTCGTATTCATGTCATTTTTGCCTCCCGTCGCTCCCGATCGCCTGCCCGAACTGCTGCGGCGAATGCCGAAGGCCGAACTCCATGTTCACATCGAAGGCACGCTCGAGCCGGAGCTGATTTTCAGCATGGCGCGGCGCAACCAGGTGGCCTTGCCCTATGCCAGCGTGCAGGAGCTGCGCGACGCGTACGACTTCAGCGATTTGCAGAGTTTCCTGGACATCTACTACACCGGGGCCTGCGTGTTGCGGACGGAACGCGACTTCGAGGACATGGGACGCGCCTATCTCGAACGGGCCGCAGCCGACAACGTGGTCCATGCCGAGATCTTTTTCGATCCGCAGACCCATACCGCCCGCGGCGTCTCGATGGCCAACGTGATCGACGGCCTGCACCGTGCCTGCTGCGGCGCCCGGGAAGAGCAGGGCGTCGA
>JAJAZH010000457.1 GCA_026785815.1 Ramlibacter sp.
CTTGCGCCGGTGATTGGTGGCAGCGGGGTCGCAGCCCTGTACGTGCGCAGCCTGCACCTCGTCCGCAACGCCCATCCCTGGCTTGCCGCTGCGCATCAGGGTCCCCACACGCAAATGGACCTTGAGCTGCTGCGGGCCGCGGTGGCGCAGCAGGAAGGCGCCAGTGCGGCTGCCGGCGCGGGCGCTCACCTGCAGAGCTTGTCCGGGCTGCTGGGCAGCTTGATCGGCCCTTCGCTCGCCGGACAGCTGCTGGGTCAGGTGTGGGGCAACTCATTCGACGGCATCGCCGGAAAGGAAATTTCGGCATGACCGACAAAGTAACCATTCACCGTTTGGCCACTGGCGTGCCAGGACTCGACGACATTCTCGGCGGCGGGTTGCCGGAGTTCTCTTTCAACCTGATCGCGGGGCCGCCCGGCTGCGGCAAGACCACGCTGGCGCACCAGATGATGTTTGCGCTGGCAACTCCCCAGCGCCCGGCGCTCTATTTCACGGTTCTCGGGGAGCCGCCGCTGAAGATGCTGCGCTATCAGCAGCAGTTCGAGTTCTTCGACAGCGAGGCGGTGAACCGATCGGTCCGCTTTGTCAACCTGTCGGACGACGCCCTGGCTGGCAACCTCGACAAGGTGCTCGATCGGATCGTTGCCGAGGTGCAGGAGCACAGCCCGGGGCTGGTCTTCGTGGACTCGTTCCGTTCCGTGGTGCTGGCGAGCGAGACCGAGACTGGCTCGAACAGCAAGCTGCAGCATTTCGTGCAGCAGCTCGGCGTGCTGATGACGAGCTGGCAGGCCACCACCTTCCTGCTTGGCGAGTACTTCAGCGAGAACGACGCCAACCCGGTGTTCACGGTGGCCGACGGCCTGTTCTGGCTGCGCCAGAGCGTGCAGGGCAACTCCATGGTGCGCAAGATGGAGATCATGAAGATGCGCGGACAGGCGACGTTGCCGGGGCTGCACACCTTCCGCATCGGCCCTGCCGGCCTCATGGTGTTCGCACCGGCGCGGGTTACGGCGGCGACACACGACAATGAAAGTCCGGCCTCGCCCGGCGTCCGTTTGCTGCTGGGCGTGCCGCATCTGGACCAGATGCTCGGCGGCGGTCTGCCGCGCGGACACTCGTTGCTGGTTGCCGGCCCTTCCGGCTCTGGCAAGAGCACCCTGGCCACCGCCTTCCTGGCGGAGGGGGCGCGCTGCGGCGAGACCGGCGTGATCGCTTTCTTCGAGCAGCGCCCGCACCGCACGCGCGACGGTGTGATCCGCGACCTGATCGCCAGCGGCCGCGTTGCCGAGGTGGACACCCAGGCGGCTGATCTCTCGATCGATGAGATCGTGTTCAAGCTCGTGAGCCAGATCCGTCAGCTCAAGGCGACCCGCGTCGTCATCGATTCGCTGTCGGGCTTCGAACTGGTGCTGGCGCCGACCTTCCGCGAGGACTTCAAGGAATCGCTGTTGCGCATGGTCGCCGCCCTGGAGCGGACCGGCGTGACGGTGTTAATGACCTCCGAACTGGAGGACCGCTATACCGACCTGCGTTTCAGCCCGTACGGCACGGCCTTCCTCACCGACGCGATCATCGTGCAGCGCTACATCGAAATCGGCAGCCGTCTGCGACGCGTGATGGCGGTAGTCAAGGTGCGCGGCAGCTCGCACTCGAACGAACTGCGCGAGTACACCATCGACGACGCCGGCCTGCGCATCGGTGAAATGCTGGAAGACCAGGAAGGGCTGCTCGGAGGCCGGCCGACGCGCAAGTTGCAGGCCCCGCCCAAAGGCGGCCGACCGGCATGAGCCCGCCGGGCCGCCCCAAGGGCGAATACCGCAGTGCGCAGCACGAAGGTACTCCAGTGAGCAGCCGGGCCGCCCCAAGGCGAATCCCGCAGCGCGTAGCGCGGAGGGTAGTCCAGTGAGCACCGATCCCCGGATGGACCCAGGCGCGGCCGACGCTGCGCGCGATCTGGCTCTGATCCGCTCCGAAATCGAACAGTCGCAGATCGAACTCGCCGGACTGCGCGAGCAGCTGATCGTGGCCCGCTATGAAGTCGACGCCATCCACCAGGGGCGCCTGCTCGAGGCCAACCAGCGCCTGGTGCTGGCCACCGTGGCGGCGCATCGCGATCGCGACGCCAGCGAGCAGGCTGTCATCGAGCTGACGACGGCGGCGCGGCTCGATGCCCTGACCGGCCTGCCGGACAAGGCTGTGCTGAAAGAGCGGATCGTGGCGGCGATCTCGCAGTCCAGGCGGGACGGCGGCCGGCTGGCGCTGCTGTCGCTCAATCTCGCCGATTTCAAGCAGATCAACGGCACGCTGGGCCATGCGGCGGGCGACCAGGTGCTGCGGCTCGCGGCGCGCAGCATGGCGGCCTCGGTGCGGCCGGTCGACACGATCAGCCGGCACTGGGGCAACGAATTCCTGGTCCTGTTGCCGGGGCTGGCCGACCCCGAAGAGGCTGTTTCCCTCGCCGCGTCGATCACCGCGGCCCTGGGCGCCCCGACGATGCTGGGCGGCCAGGTGCTGCGGTTGACCGCCCATGTCGGGATCAGCAGCTACCCCGAGGACGGATCCGACGCCGACAGCTTGATCGACCGGGCGGTGGGGGCGATGTACCGGGCGAAGTGGCAGGACCTTGGCAGCGGTGATCCAGTCGAGGGCGAGGCCGGCGGCTCCGCGCACCTCATGAAACTACGCACGCTCGAATCGATGCGGCAACCGCTGATCGACCACCAGTTTGCGATTGCCGAATCCGGGCGGCGCAACGTGCTGTTGCAGGAGGCCAATACGCAGCTGCTGCTCGCCGCCATCAGCGCCCAGGAACTGCAGGCAGCGGCTGAACAGGCGCAGCGCCGGCAATCCAACTTCCTCGGCGTGCTGGCGCATGAACTGCGCAACCCGCTGGCACCGATCAGCAGTGCGGCGGCGATCCTGGGAACGCTGCCGACCGATGGACCGCTGCTGTCGAAAGTGCAGGCCATCATCGAGCGCCAGGTCAAGACCATGTCGCGGCTGGTCGAAGACCTGCTCGACGTCACCCGGGCGAGCGCGGGCAAGCTCCGGTTGCAGATGGAGCCGCTGGACATCAACGCCCTGCTCGACGACGTGGTGCTGGCGTACCGGCCCGCGATGGACGCGCGGCTCCAGGTATTCAAGGTCCAGCTGTCGCCCGGTGCGACGCGGGTCCAGGGCGACCCGGTCCGGCTGGCGCAAGTGCTGGGCAACCTGCTGGACAACGCGTCCAAGTACACACCGCGCAACGGCCAGATCGGGCTGGAAGTGGAGGTCAGCGGCGGGGCGGTCATGGTGGCGGTGACCGACAACGGGATCGGCATCACGCCGCAGGCGCTGGCCACCATCTTCGAGCCCTTCATGCAGGAGCCGCATGCCACTCTGTTCAATGGCACCGGCCTCGGAATCGGGCTGACCGTTGCGCGAGAACTGGTGGAGGGGCATGGCGGCCGGATCACCGCGGCCAGTGGCGGCAAGGACCTGGGCAGCAGGTTTGCCGTGACGCTGCCGCTGTTGGCCGTGACCGCGGCCGAAGATTAAGGCTGCAGGCGCCGCGAGCCTAAGGCCGGAGGCGCCGCGAGCCGGCGCCGGAGCGGGATTTCGGCTTGGCCGCCGGAGCCTCTTGTTTGCCGGGCTCATCGGTCTCGGTATGGAGCTTGTGGCGCGTCAATTCGCGCAGATGCTCGATCACGCTTGCCGAGCCTTCTCCGGAACGGGTGCCTGGCTGCGCATTGCTGTCTGCCGCCTTGCACTCGGCGAGCGACTGCTCCAGCCGTTGGCGGTCCTGCTCCTCCGACTGCAGCAGTTCGGTAACGACCTTGAGATCCTCGGCGGCGTCGCGCAGCTTTTCTTCCACGCTTTCGTTGTGGACAACGACCTTGTCCAGGTCCGCATCGCTGACGCTCTGGGCCAGCTTGTCGGTGATCACCAGGTTAGCCAGGTGCAGTTCGGCCTCGGCCAACTGGATGTCCTCCTGGATTTTCTCGGTCTTGGTCTTGGCGAAAGTGACCCGATCGCCAATCAGGTGGTGGGTGCTTTTCGCTTTGCTGACCATGGTGCGTATTTTGAGCCAAACCCCGCGCTTTCGGGCAATCATGGGAATATCCGTTCCCCCGGATACCGCCAATTGCTTTTTTCCGTTGGGGAACGCCCTGAAAAATGACCGAAAGCTCCGTGCCCAGACATGAAATACAAGGACTACTACAAGGTGCTCGGCGTCCCCCGCGACGCCGACACCGAGCAGGTCAAGAAGGCCTACCGCAAGCTGGCGCGCCAGAACCATCCCGACATGTCGAAGGCGTCGGGCGGCGAGGATCGCTTCAAGGAGGCGGCCGAGGCCTATGCCACGCTGAAGGACCCGGAAAAGCGCAAGGCCTATGACGAACTGGGCCGGCGGCCGGTCGGCGAGGAGTTCGCGCCGCCGCCGCAGTGGGAGCAGAACTTCGGCACCCGGCCTGGCGGCTTCGGCGACATGGACCTGGAAGACCTGCTGGCCTCGCTCGGCCGCGGCCGTGGCGGCGGGCGCGGCGCGGCCCGGCCGATCCCGGGGCGCGACTACGAAACCCCGGTCCCGCTCAGCCTGGAAGACGCGCACCGTGGCACCAGCGTGAACCTCAATGTCGGCGAAGGACCGGGCGCGAAGACGCTGGAGATCACCATTCCGCCCGGGGTTGCCGACGGCCAGAAGCTGCGGCTGCGCGGCAAGGGCGGCAAGGGCCGCAACGGCGGGGCCGACGGCGACATCTACCTGCATCTCTCGCTGGCGCCGCACCCGGTGTTCCGCACCGACAGGCACGACCTGTATTTCGACCTGGCGCTGGCGCCGTGGGAAGCCGCGCTCGGGGTCGAACTGGAGGCGCCGACGCTGGACGGCCCGGTGGTGCTCACGGTGCCGGCTGGCACCCGCGCCGGCCGCAAGCTGCGCCTGCGCGGCCGCGGGCTGGCCAACGGCAAAGGCGAACGCGGCGACCTCTATGCGGTCGCGCTGATCGACGTGCCGGGCACGCCGACCGAGGCCGAGAGCGAGCTGTTCCGGCAGCTGGCGCAGGTGTCGAAATTCAATCCCCGCAGCGGCGGGTCGGGCCCGAAGCAGGGCAGTTCCAGCGCTTGAAACGCGGCTGGCCGCGCGTCACTCCAGGGTGAAGCCGATCTTGAGCGTGACCTGCCAGTGCGCGACCTTGCCGTCCTTCACGTGACCGCGGGTCTCGACCACGTTGAACCACTGGATGTTGCGCAGGCTCTGGCTGGCCTTGGCGATGGCGGTGCTGATCGCGTCCTCCATGCTGACGGTCGACGAGCCGGTCAGCTCGATGCTCTTGTAGACGTGGTTCTGGTCCTGGGCCATGGTCGGCTCCCGTGTGTGAGATGAGGGACGTTCAGGATACGCCGCCGCTGGGCATTGCGCAGCGCCGGAGGCCAGCAGCCGCACGCTGGCGTCGGCGCGCGGAGCCGGGCCGGCGGCGACGCCGGAGGTCACGGCATGACGGTGCGAGGCGTGCGCCTTAGCGCAGGTTGCCGGTGTGGCCGAGCGAGTAGCGGCCCGGCTGCGGCCAGACGGTGAGGCCGTGCGGCTCGCGGCCGACCTTGACCTTGTCGACGGCACCGCTGGTGGTGTCGAAGCGGTAGATCTCGCTGTCGTAGCGCCCGCCCAGCCACAGGTAGCGGCCGTCGGCGCTGACGTTGCCCATGTCGGGACTGCCGCCGCCGGGGACCGGCCAGTTGTCGATCACGCTGCGGGTGGCGAAGTTGATCACCGAGACGCTGCCCTTGCCGCGCGGGTTGCCGCGGATCTTGTTGCCGCCGCGGTTGGCGACGTACAGCAGCTTGCCATCGCGACTCGGATAGAGGCCGTGGGCGCCGACCCCGGTCGGGATGAAACCGATCTGGCGGAAGCTGTCGAAATCGACCACGTGCACGCCGTCGGACATCATGTCGGCAACGTAGAAGATCTTGCCATCGGGCGAGGCGCGCACGTCCTGCGGCATCGACTGCATGGTGATGATCGTTTCGCGCGGCCGCTCCGGGTCCAGCAGCCGGGTCGGCTTGCGGCCCGGCTTGGCCAGCAGCGCCAGCACCTCGGGCCGGTCGTAATAGCGGCTCAGCCGGATGGTTTCCAGCACCTTGCGGCTGACCAGGTCGACCTTGGTCAGGGCGCCGCCGAATTCACAGGTGAACAGCGCGTGGCGGCCGTCGATCGAGAAATCGGCGTGGTTGATGCCGGGGCAGTCCGGCGTGGCGATGGAGAACTCCATCTTCATGCTGCGCGGATCGCGGAAATCGAGGCGCTTGAAGGCCTCGGCCACCACGATCGCGTAGCGGCCGTCGGGCGACCAGTACAGGTTGTACGGGTCGTCGACCGGGATCGATCGGCCGGGCCGCCCGGTGAGCGGATCGATCGGGGTCAGGCTGCCGTCGGTGCGGCCTTCGGCATTGTTGGCGACCCACAAAGTCTTGAGATCCCAGGACGGCACAACGTGCTGCGGATGGACGCCGACCTTGAAGGTGTCGATCACCTTGAGCGTCGCCGGATCGACCACCGTCACCGAGTTGTCGGACCGGTTCGGCACATAGATCCGCTCCAGCGCGCCGGCGACGGCGCTCGACAGCCGGGGGCCGCTGGTCTCGCTGTAGAGGTTGTTGCGGTCCACCACCGGTGGCATGCCCGGCACGGTGACGACGGCGCCGGCAGGAGCCTGCGCGGCCGCCGGGGCAAGCCAGGCCACCAGCGTCAACGCCACCGCGAGACAGGAAACGCAGGGAACAGATCGGAAGCGGGAGCGGAAACGAAATCGGGAACGCATTGATTGAAAGTCCTTGCTGGCTTGGTCTGGAGGGTGTCGGGTCAGCGCAGTTTGACGGCCTGGCGGATTGCCTCGACCGCCTGCTCCACGGCCAGGTCGATCCCGATTTTTCCCAAGGCGGCGCTGGCGCGGGACGGGTCGCCAACCACGCCGGTGATCGATTCGGGCGCTGCCCCGGAATGCAGCCGGTCCGCGCGCACCCGGGCCGGATCGACCGCGAGCATCAGCGA
>JAJAZH010000458.1 GCA_026785815.1 Ramlibacter sp.
AAGGCCGGCTCGATGCTGGGCTCGGGCGCCGTGATCGTGATGGACGACTCGCGCGACATGGTGGAGTCGCTCAAGCGGCTCTCGTACTTCTACATGCACGAGTCCTGCGGCCAGTGCACACCCTGCCGCGAAGGCACGGGCTGGCTCTGGCGCGTCGTCGACCGCATCCACAACGGCCACGGCAAGCCCAGCGACATGGCGTTGCTCAACTCGGTGGCCGACAACATCCAGGGCCGCACCATCTGCGCGCTCGGCGACGCGGCGGCGATGCCGGTGCGCGCCATGATCAAGCACTTCGGTCCGGAATTCGAGGCCCTGATCAACCAGGCCCAGGCCGGCCAGAACGCCGTTGCCCCCGCCTTCCCGGCGAGCGCGGTGGCCAATGCAGCGCGGAGCTCCTGACCTCATGATTGAAATCGAACTCGACGGCAAGAAGGTGGAAATCACCGAGGGCAGCATGATCATGCATGCGGCCGAGAAGGCGGGCACCTACATCCCGCACTTCTGCTATCACAAGAAGCTGTCGATCGCGGCCAACTGCCGCATGTGCCTGGTCGATGTCGAGAAGGCGCCCAAGCCGATGCCGGCCTGTGCCACGCCGGTGACGCAGGGAATGATCGTGCGTACCAAGAGCGACAAGGCGATCAAGGCCCAGCAGTCGGTGATGGAGTTTCTGCTGATCAACCACCCGCTGGACTGCCCGATCTGCGACCAGGGCGGCGAATGCCAGCTGCAGGACCTGGCCGTGGGCTACGGCGGTTCGTCATCGCGCTACGAGGAAGAAAAGCGCGTGGTGCTTCACAAGGACGTCGGCCCGCTGATCTCGATGGAAGAGATGACGCGCTGCATCCATTGCACCCGCTGCGTTCGCTTCGGCCAGGAACTGGCCGGCGTGATGGAGCTGGGCATGATCCATCGCGGCGAGCACTCGGAAATCACCACCATCCTGAACGACACGGTCGATTCGGAAGTGTCGGGCAACATGATCGACCTGTGCCCGGTCGGCGCGCTCACCAGCAAGCCGTTCCGTTACCAGGCCAGGTCCTGGGAGCTGTCGCGGCGCAAGTCGGTCAGTCCGCATGATTCGACGGGCGCGAATCTGATCGTGCAGGTCAAGAACAACCGCGTCATGCGGGTGCTGCCGCTGGAAAACGAAGCCGTCAACGAATGCTGGCTGTCCGACCGCGACCGCTTCTCGTACGAGGCGCTCAATACGCAGGAACGGCTCACGGCGCCGATGCTCAAGCAGGGCGGCGAGTGGAAGACCGTCGACTGGCAGACCGCGCTCGAATATGTCGCCAATGGCCTGCGCCAGATCAAGGCCGACCATGGCGGCAACAGCATCGGCGCTCTGGTCAGCCCGCACAGCACGGTCGAAGAACTGTTCCTGGCCGGTGCGCTGGTGCGCGCGCTCGGCAGCGAGAACATCGACTACCGTCTGCGCAACGCCGAGTTTCCGGAGGTTCAAAGCAGTGGCGGCATCGCATCGTCGGTGCGCTGGCTCGGCACCTCGATTGTCTCGCTGTCCAACCTGCAGCGCGCGCTGGTGATCGGCTCCAACCTGCGCAAGGACCATCCGCTGTTCGCGATGCGCCTGCGGGCGGCGACGCGCAAGGGCGCGGTGCTGTCGGTCTTGCATGACGTCGAGCACGACTGGGCGATGCCGGTGAGGCACAAGCTGATCGCACCGGCCGGCCAGTGGGCGCAAGCCCTGGCCGATGTGGCGGCAGCGATCGGCGCCGAGCAGGGCGTGACCGCGCCGGCTGGCGGCAAGGCCACCGAGCAGGGCAAGGCGCTGGCGCAGTCACTGCTGTCCGGCGAGCGCAAGGCGATCCTGCTGGGTAACGCCGCGGCGCACCACGCCAGCGCCTCCAGCCTGCTGGCCCTGGCCAACTGGATCGGCCAGCAGACCGGCGCCAGCGTCGGCTACCTGACCGAAGCCGCCAACACGGTGGGTGCGCAGCTGGTTGGCGCCGTGCCCGGCGCCAACGGCTTGAATGCCGGCCAGATGCTGGGCGGCGCGTTGAAGGCGGTGCTGCTGCTCAATACCGAACCCGAATTCGACGCCGCCGACGGCCGCGCCGCGATGGCCGGCCTGAACAAGTCGCAAATGGTCGTCACGCTCAGCCCGTTCAAGGCCAACCTGGAATTCAGCGACGTGTTGCTGCCGATCGCGCCGTTCACCGAGACCCAGGGCACCTTCGTCAACGCCGAAGGGCGGGTGCAGGGCTTCCACGCCGTGGTCAAGCCGCTGGGCGAGGCGCGTCCGGCCTGGAAGGTGCTGCGGGTGCTGGCCAACATGCTGGGCCTGCCTGGTTTCGCCTACGAATCGGCGCAGGAAGTGTCGACTGCTGCGCGTGGCGGCGACCATGTCAATACCGACCTGGTGCAGGGCAATGCGTTGGGCAACAGCAGCGCCGCGGCGATCGACCTGTCGCCAGCGGCCGGTCATCCGGCCACTGCTTCGATCTACCAGCTCGACGGCATCGTCCGCCGCGCGCCTTCGCTGCAGTTGACGGCCGATGCGAAGCGGGCGGTGGAGGCATCTGGCGTCGACGGGCCGCCCCGAGACGCCAGGGCCCCCTCGGGGGGCAGCGCAGCGCATGCAAGCGTGGGGGTCATTTCATCGTGATCGACCAGATCTGGGGCTTCGGCAACGGCCTGGTCGGCGCTGGCTGGTGGACGGCGATGGCGTGGCCGGTGCTGTGGACGCTGATCAAGATCGTCGCCGT
>JAJAZH010000459.1 GCA_026785815.1 Ramlibacter sp.
CGCCTGTCCTTGCGGGCTTGACCCGCAATCAGGACGGGAGTGGATCCCCCCGGATCAGGTCCGGGGCAAGCTCCTCAAAGTCCGGGATGACGCCTGTCATTGCGGGCTCGACCCGCAATCCATATCAAGGGCTCGACCCGCAATCGGAACGGAGTGGATCCCGGATCGATGTCCGGGATGACGCCCGTCATTGCGGGCTCGACCCGCAATCCAGGCGTCAATTGAGGTAGCGCGGGGGGGATGCTTTGGCCGGGCCTTCGGTGGCGCTGGCGTCGTCGACCTCGGCCGACAGGAAGGTCTCGCGCCAGCGCGACTGGACCAAGGCCTGCTCCAGCAGGTGCAGCAGGCCTTGCATCAGGCGCGGCTCCATCTCCATCTGGAAGCGCCGGGCGGCGGCAGGAGCCGCGGGTTGCGCTGGCGCCGTGTCCGCTGACGGTTGCGGCAGTTGCTGCACCTCCGGCGACGGCGCCGCACTCAGCGGGGCGGCCCGCAGCCGGGCGCTCTCGTTGAAGCACAGGCGCAGCCGGCCGTTGGGCAGCGGGGTCGCGTCGACGTCGGTCACCAGCAGCGGCTCCTCGCCCAGCGGCAGGTTCGGCTCGTTTTCACGGTACGGCGTGGCGAAGTCGGCGTGCTGCAGGAATTGTTCCTTGCGAAAGTCCGCCAGCATCTGCTTGAGCTGGTCGTCGGCCGCGTCCAGCGAGCTGCCGGCCGTTTCCAGCCGCAACAGGCGTTCGGTCATGGCCTTGCTCAGCAACGGCCACAACCCGACCATCAGGCGGCGCGTCAGCCACAACCGCATTTCCTCGCCCGCCGTCGTGTTGACGCGGGCCAGGATGCGGTCCTGCTCGGGCAGGTAGGTGACCGACAGCTGGTGAATGTTCATCTCATTTGATTCTAGTCACCCAGGGCAGTGACGCCCGGGGGTAGTCTGGCCCTTGAAAACCCGGGCCTCAGCCTTAGCTTTGACGGATTGGAGCACTCACCATGCGTTTAGACAAACTCACCACCAAGTTCCAGGAAGCCCTGGGCGAGGCGCAGACCCTGGCCCTGGGCAACGACCACGCCTACATCGAGGCGGCGCACCTGCTGGTGGCGATGTTGCGGCAGGAGGACGGCCCGCGGGCGCTGCTGCAACGCGCCGGCGTCAACGTGCCGGGCCTGCTGGCGGGCAGCGAGGCGGCGGTCCACAAGCTGCCCACGGTGCAGGGCCAGGAGCAGGTCCAGATCGGGCGCGACCTGGTGTCGCTGCTGCAGGCGGCCGAAAAGGAAGCGATCAAGCGTGGCGACCAGTTCGTCGCCGGCGAGCTGCTGCTGCTGGCCATCGCCGACACCAAGCAGGACATCGGCACCGTGGCCCGCGCCAACGGCCTGAGCCGCAAGAGCCTGGAGAGCGCGATCGAAGCCGTGCGCGGCGGCCAGAGCGTCGACAGCGCCGACTCCGAAGGCCAGCGCGAGTCGCTCAAGAAGTACTGCATGGACCTGACCGAGCGGGCGCGGCTGGGCAAGCTCGATCCGGTGATCGGCCGCGACGAGGAAATTCGTCGCGCGATCCAGGTGCTGCAGCGGCGCACCAAGAACAACCCGGTGCTGATCGGCGAACCCGGCGTCGGCAAGACCGCCATCGTCGAAGGGCTGGCGCAGCGCATCATCGCCGGCGAGGTGCCCGAGTCGCTGAAGAACAAGCGCGTGCTGTCGCTCGACATGGCGTCGCTGCTGGCCGGAGCCAAGTACCGCGGCGAGTTCGAGGAGCGCCTGAAGAACGTGCTCAACGAACTGGCCAAGGACCAGGGACAGACCATCCTGTTCATCGACGAGCTGCACACCATGGTCGGCGCCGGCAAGGCCGAAGGGGCGATGGATGCCGGCAACATGCTCAAGCCGGCGCTGGCGCGCGGCGAGCTGCATTGCGTCGGCGCGACCACGCTGGACGAATACCGCAAGTACATCGAGAAGGATGCCGCGCTCGAGCGCCGGTTCCAGAAGATCCTGGTCGGCGAGCCAAGCGTCGAGGCCACCATCGCGATCCTGCGCGGCTTGCAGGAAAAATACGAGGTCCACCACGGGGTCGAGATCACCGACCCCGCGATCGTCGCCGCCGCCGAGCTGTCGCACCGCTACATCACCGACCGCTTCCTGCCGGACAAGGCGATCGACCTGATCGACGAAGCCGCGTCCAAGATCAAGATCGAGATCGATTCCAAGCCGGAGGCGATCGACCGCCTCGACCGCCGGCTGATCCAGCTGCAGATCGAGCGCGAAGCGGTGCGCAAGGAGAAAGACGATGCCTCGGTCAAGCGCTTCGAGCTGATCGCGCAGGAAATCGTCCGGCTGCAAAAGGAGATCGCCGATCTCGAGGAGATCTGGAAGGCCGAAAAGGCGCAGGCTCAGGGTAGCGCGCACGTCAAGGAAGAGATCGACAAGCTGCGGCGCGAGATCGAGGAGTCGACCCGCAAGGGCGACTTCAACAAGGTCGCCGAGCTGCAGTACGGTCGGCTGCCCGAACTGGAGAACAAGCTCAAGACCGCGCAGGCCCAGGAATCGGGCAAGGCCAAGTCGGCCAAGGACGGCGGCCGTCCGCAGTTGCTGCGCACGATGGTCGGCGCCGAGGAGATAGCCGAAGTCGTGGCCCGCGCCACCGGCATCCCGGTGTCCAAGCTGATGCAGGGCGAGCGCGAGAAGCTGCTGCAGATGGAAGACAAGCTGCACGGCCGCGTCATCGGCCAGCAGGAGGCGATCACCGCCGTGTCGAACGCCATCCGCCGCTCGCGCTCGGGCCTGTCGGATCCGAACCGGCCGACCGGCTCGTTCCTGTTCCTCGGCCCCACCGGCGTCGGCAAGACCGAGCTGTGCAAGGCGCTGGCCACGTTCCTGTTCGACAGCG
>JAJAZH010000460.1 GCA_026785815.1 Ramlibacter sp.
CGGAAATCGTCACATGCGCCCGGATGGCGGCACGGAACTGGCCAAGGGACTCGAGCTCCTTGATCAGCCCTCAATTATATGCTGGAACCGGGCGACCCCAGAGTCTGCCCTTGGATTTATAGCCCCAGCGTGGTGGCAGGGAAGGACGCGCTGCTCTTGGCCATCCAGGCCTGCAGGTTCTCCTTGAGCAGCAACCGGCGTTCCGGCTCCGCGCCCGAGACGCCATTGCAGCGCTGCGGATCGAGCCGCTGCATGACCCAGCCCGGACTCCAGATCGCGCTGGGAAACTCCAGCGGATCGGCCGACGAGACGCTGCGCGCGTCGACGATGTGGGACCAGGCCCGGCGCCAGGTGACAAAGCGGGCATGGCGCACCGCCATCTCGTCATAACGGCAGGCCAGCAGCGTGCAGTGCCGACCGGCCGCCGACCATTGACGCAGAGATTCGGAGACTGCGCGTTCCCCCAGCGGCCAGTCGGCGAAATCCGGATCGCTCAGGATGATTTCGCGCCAGCCCTCGCGGGCCGCGCAGGCCAATGCATCCCGGACCAGCTGCTGGAAATCCTTGCGGCCGCTGAAGCGCCCCGAAGGCAGCGGCGCGACCGCACCTGCCGCACCAGCTGCATCTCCCGCACCTGCCGCATCTTTTTCCTCAGTCATCACGATCCTCCTCCTGTTGGGGATGCAACCATCCGGCCTCGCACCAGTCGCGAAGCAACTCGAGTGCGCGCGCACTGGCGCGCCCGACCTGTGCCTGTGAAAGCTCCCGCTGGTCCGCCAGGGCGCGCATCAACGTCGCGTCACGCCCGCTGGCGCGCCAGCTGTCGCCGTTGAGGAAAACATGACGCTCATCGTGCAGCATGCGGCTGCGCCGGTCGAGCACCACGGCGCCCATGGCAGCGGGGGACGGCCCGGGTTCGAACCAGACATTGGCTTTCGGCTCGCTCAAGTACTCACCCAGCACCCGGTTCAGCGCCTGCGGATCTTTCAGCGCGGCCTGCAGCGACTGCGCGGCAAACTGCTGCAGGCCGGCCGGCACCGCCCCCGGACTGTCCGCGGCCGGTGCGCCCGCATCGCGGTACAGGACCGCGCCCGCTGTTTCTTCGGCCTGCTCGGCCAGCCGCTGCAGCAGTTCGCGCGCGAGTTCGCTCTGACCCGGCGCGCGAAAGCCGATCGAGCAGGTCTGGCATTCGCCTTGCGCCGTGCCGTCGTGGGCATAGCCGGGCGGCAGGTAGAGCATGTCGCCCGGCTCCAGCACATAGTCCTGCTGCGGCACGAAGTTCGCCAGGATCTTGAGCGGCACGCCCTCTTGCAGTGACAGGTCGCTCTGGCGCCCGATGCGCCAACGCCGCCGGCCCTGGAGCTGGAGCAGGAAGACGTCGTAGCTGTCAAAGTGCGGCCCGACTCCTCCGCCGTCGCTGGCCCAACTGATCATCAGGTCGTCCAGTCGCGCATCCGGCACGAACCGGAACTGATCCAGCAGTTGCCGGGCCGGCTCGTGGTGCAGGTCCACGCCCTGAACCAGCAGCGTCCACTCGCGTTGCGAGACCGGCGGCAAGGCTCGCCGCGGCAGCGGTCCGCGCCGCATCTTCCAGCGCTTGCCCTCCCGCACGATCAGGCGCGATTCGACTTCCTCGCGGGCCGCCAGTTCGAACAGTTGCGCGCGCTCGAGCAACGGGCGCGGATCGGCGACGGCTGCCCGGACCAGCAATGGTTTTTTCTGCCAGTGACGCTGCATGAAGCGCTGCGGACTGAGGCCTCCGAGCAAGGTGAGTGGCTGATGGATGTCGTGGCGCAAGGTGCGACAATTCTCCTATGGAAATCACACCGCAATGCGTGGTCGCTCTGACCTGGACGCTCAAGGACACCCTGGGCGAAATGCTGGACGAACTGACCGACCCGGTCGAGTTCCTGCTGGGCGGAAGTGACCTGCTGGCCCGCATCGAGGAAGCCCTGCAGGGCCACGAGGCCGGCGACCGCCTCGACCTGCACCTGGAGCCCGAGGAGGCGTTCGGCGACTACAACGAAAACCTGGTGTTCCTGGAAAGCCGGAGCCTGTTCCCCGCCGACCTCGAGGAAGGCATGACCTTCGAGGGACTGCCAGCGGGCACGAACAACGAGGCGCCGCGCGACGTCGTCTACACGGCGACCGAGATCTATCCGGAGCAGGTGGTGCTGGATGGCAACCATCCGCTGGCCGGCATTGCGATCCGGCTGGCGCTGAAAGTGGAAGCCGTGCGGGAAGCCACCGAAGAGGAAATCGGCCGTGGCTCAACTGGCACCGGCTTCTTTAGAGTGCAGCCGCAAGCGCCGGGCAACGGCCTGCTGCACTGAAACGAAGAATGGGACCGCTTGCAGCGGTCCCTGCCTTGGGCGCCCGGTGAATGACGCCGGGTGAATTGCGCCCGGTAACTTATGCCCGGTAGAGGACGTTGTTCTCGATCCGCACGCGGTCGCCCACGCGCAGATCGCCGGTCGCGGCGACTTCGTACGCACGCCACTGGCCCTGCTCGGTCTGCACGCTGATGCGGTAGACCGCGCCGGTCGGCGAGTTGTAGGAACCGTCGCGGTTCTTGGCAATCTGGTTGCCGACCACTGCACCACCGACGGCGCCGAGCACCGTCGCGATGCCACGACC
>JAJAZH010000461.1 GCA_026785815.1 Ramlibacter sp.
CAGCAGCGCCTTGCGGCCCGAGCGCAGGCGCCGCCGGCAACGACAGGGTGAACTCGCTGCCGCGGCCGGCGCCGGCGCTGCTCACGCTGACATGCCCGCCGTGCAGTTCGACCAGGTTGCGCACCAGCGCCAGGCCGATCCCCAGTCCGCCCTCGGCCCGGTCGATGCCGCGGGCGCCTTGCACGAACAGTTCGAACACGCGCGGCAGCAGGGCCGCGTCGATGCCGATGCCGTCGTCGCGGACCCGGATCACGATGCTGCCGGCCTCGCGCCCGGCGCTCAGCCAGACATGGCCACCCGGTGGCGTGTAGCGCGCCGCATTGGTCAGCAGGTTCGACAGCGCCTGCGCCAGCCGGGTTTTGTCGCCCTCGCAGACCAGGCCGGGCGGCCCGCTGTCGATCTCCAGGTGGTGGCCGCGCTGCTCGAACAGGTCGCTGGCCAACTCGACCGCGCGCGCAATCACGCCGGCGATGTCGACCCGGGCCTGCTTGAGTTCGATCTTGCCGCGGGTGATGCGGGCGACGTCCAGCAGATCGTCGACCAGCCGCAGCAGGTGATCGACCTGGCGCTGGATCACGGCCCGTTCGCGGCTGGTCGAAGTGTCGCCGCGCAGCTTCATCAGCTGCAGCGCGGTGACGATGGGCGAGAGCGGATTGCGCAGTTCGTGGCCCAGCATGGCCAGGAATTCGTCCTTGACGCGGTTGGCCGACTCGAGCTCTTCCAGCAGCGCCTGGCGTTCGGCGTGGCTGCGGTCCATCGCCTGCCGGGCGACCACCTGCGCAGTGACATCGGAGGCCACCGACATCAGGCCGTAGACCTCGCCGTTGGAATGGCGCAGCGGCTGCAGGTCGATCAGGAACCAGGATTCGGTGACCTCCTGCGCCCCGTTGCGCCGCAGCTGCACCCGGGTGGCGCTGGAGGTGTAGCGCTGGCCCGAGCGCCAGGCCTGGTCGAGGATTTCGGGTAGCCCGCTGTCCAGGAGTTCCGGAAACACCTCGCGCCAGGTCTTGCCGATGACGTCACCCCGGCCGATCATCGCCAGGTAGGGCGGGTTCGCCAGGCGGTACCGGTGCTCCGGCCCGAGCAGCAACGCGGCCGGCACCGGCGCCTGCAGCAGCAGGCTGTCGCGCTCGATCGCGGCGGCCTGCCGCATCTGCGCCGCGTCCACCCGCAGCAGGGCCGACATCAACATGTCGAGGTAGTGGTTGATGAACTCCAGGTAGGGCCCGTCGAACGGCAGCCCCGGGTTGAGCCAGAACACCATCACCTTGTTCCAGACCCCTGGCGGCCGGCCCACCGGCGCGAAACAAAGCCGGTCGCCCTCCTGCTGCGGACCGACAGCGCGGGCATAGGTCGGGCGGTTGGCGGTGCCGGGCATCACGTCCGCAGTCTCTCGCGCAACGTGCAACGCCGGATCGAGCCGGCGCGTGAGTTCGGCCCGCACCCGGTCCAGGTCGCCGTCGTCGGCGGCGAAGTGCGCAACCCAGCCCCCGTTGTCCAGCCGGCAGACCAGCGCCAGCTCGAAGTCGCCGGGCGCTGCGCTGGCGATGGCCACCGCGTTGCGTCCGATCTCGGCCAGCGTGTGCGAATTGGTCATCGCCGCGGCCATGCGCGCCAGCAGCGCCTGGCGACGCTCGCTGAGCACGCGGGCGGTGGTCTCGATGCAGGTGACCAGCACGCCGTCGACCGCGAGCGAGTCGTCGTAGGCCGGCGAAAAGCCGTATGTCCAGTACACGTCCTCGACCCGGCCGCCGCGCCGCACCGGCACCAGCTTGTCGACATGCCAGCTGGCTGTCTGGTCCCGCACGACGGCCGCGATCTGGGCCTCGATCTCCGGCCACAGGTCGCCCCAGCAGTCGGCGCCGGGCTGGCCGATGGCGCCGGGCAGCCGGCCGCCGCTGAAACAGCGGGCGAAGGCATCGTTGTAGACCTGGATCTGGCGAGCCCCCCACCAGAGCATCATTGGCTGGCGCGAATGCAGCAGCGCGGCGACCAGCGACCGCAAGCTGGCCGGCCATTGCGTCACCGCTCCGAGGACCGTGGCGGGCCAGTCTGCGAGGTCCGCGATCACCGCCAATGCAGTGATCCCATGGCCGGCGGAAGCACGAATTTCGTCGGGCGGTGCGGTCGGATGCGGGGGCGTGGCCGGGGTCACGCCCTAGTGTGCCATCGCCGGATCAGCTGCCGGTCAGGATGAAGCCGCTGCTCACCAGGCGGGATTCCAGCTGCTCTGCGTGCTGGGCGCCGGTGCGGGCGTTGCGGATGTGCAGTCGGGTCTCGATCGGCAGCTTGGCGGTGTTCTTGCCGTCCCAGCGGTTGCGACCCTTGACCGACAGGTTGTAGAAAATCGACACGCCCTCGCGCAGCTTCTCGGCGCGCTCACCCTGGTCGAGCTTCAATCCGGCGATGCGCTTGGCGCTCCATCCGGCGGCTTCCTTCATGTGGACGGCCGCCACATGGATCGCTTCGACCGGGTCGTTGGGATTGCGCAAGCCGAGGCCGCGCGCGGTCGCCGGTTCGAACTGGGCCAGGCCCAGGTTGGGCGTGCCGTCCTTGCTGGCGCCAGTGCGCGGGATCCAGGAGGTTTCGGCGTTGATGATGCCGTAGACGTCCTTGAAGCTGAGGCCGACTTCATGCAGGCCGGCCCGCTCGGCCGCCGACTTCGCCAGCAGCACGCGCGAACCGGCGTCGGGCGTCATCAGCTTGTCGCTGCCGATGCGGGTCTCGATCCAGCGGATCTGCGGGCGGAGCTGGGCGTAGTAGCCATCTTCCGGAGAGGCCGGCAAGGCCGCCTGCGGCTGAGCGATGGCCGGGCGGGCGGCGATGGGCAAGGGAACCACCTGAGCATGGACAGGAGGCGAGACAACGCGATTGCGGAACCAGCCTTGCCATCCGGCCACGGCGACCAGTTCAAGCGCGAGAACAGCGGTACAGGCAGCGGCAGAGGTAGCGACCCAGCTCGGCTTCATCATCGTGTAGTCCCTTTCTTACAGCTCCTGAGGGAGCGGGACTACAGGCTCGAAGTTCACCGGTGGTGCGATTTCGCGTCTTGTCGAGCCAGCCGGAAAGATGGCCCATCGGGGGCAAATCAAGAGCTGGAGCGGCCTTGCACTGTTGAGGCGGAAATCGCCCGATATGTAATGTTTTGTGAATATGCCAGTCGTTCAGGTTGCGAACGCCGTCGCCGTTGAGCCGCAAGCCTGCATTGCCTTCTTCGCAGCGGGCACAGGATCGCATCAAGCTCGAGTGTACGAACGGGTTCACCGGACCAGGCTTGCGCGTTGCAGTCTTCCCGTCAGCGCGCGACCAGCCGCTGCAACTCGCCGCTGTCGATCAGCGCCTTGAGGTCGTTGTAGCCGCCCACCAGCGTGCCCTTGACGAACACCATCGGGAAGGTCGGCCAGCCGGTCCAGAGCTTGAGCGCATTGCGTTCCCGCCAGTGATTGAGGTAGCTGCCGTATTCGAGGTACCTGAACGGCTGGCCGGCCTGCTCGAGCGCGGCGCAAGCTTTTTTCGGAAACGGGTTCTGCTTCATGCCGACCACCACCACGTCGTTGCTGCGCACGGCTGCAATGACCTCTTGCACGATCGCCTGCTGGTGGCCCGCGACCCTGGCGCGAACGGCGGGATGGATCTGCTCTTCGTCGAGGATGGCGCGCGGCATGAAAGCTCCTGGAATGAGCGCCGAACAGTAGCACAGCGCGACGCTGCGCCGCGTGTCCCCACCTCACGTCACTCACATCACTGCTTGCGCCCGCGCTCGCGCTCGCCAGCTGCGTCAGGCGCCGCCGGCCGGCGCCATGAACCCGAGGTTGCGCGTGCTGAAGTTGCCCAGGTTCGGCAGCACGCTGGCCTGGTCGCTGGCCGACACGCCGAACCAGCTGGCCAGCGTGGCGGCGTATTGATCGACTGCGATTGCCGGCAGCAGGCGCCCCTGCCCGACATCGTCGGGACCATTGTTGGCGAGCACTGGAGGCGTGCCGACAAACGACTTGCCAAGCACGCCGCCACCGAGCACGAACTGCATGCCGCCCCAGCCGTGATCGGAACCGTCGTTGTTGCTCACCAGCGTGCGGCCGAAGTCCGATCCGGTGAACGTTGTCACCCGGTCGGCCACTCCCATCTCGACGGTCGACTGGTAGAACGCGGCCAGCGCATTGCCCACGCTGGTCATCAGCGCCGGGTGGGCGGTGGCGAGGCCGTCGTGGTTGTCGAAACCACCGAGCGCGACGAAGAACACCTGCCGCCTGGCGCCCGTCGCGCCACGGGCCGCGATCATGCGCGCCACCATCTTGAGCTGGTCGCCCAGGCTGTTGCCGGCCGGGAATGCGGTTGTGACATTGGCGCCGGACAGGGCGGTCGCGAGCTGGTCGTGGGCGGAAATCGAGCGACTCGCGACCCGCGCGTGCTCGCTTTCGAAAAGATGGGTCCGCGGTTGCGTCATCAGCGACTGCAACGCCTGCGAGCAGGCGGCCGATCCGAACAGCGGACTCTTGATGCCGGTCACCGGCACCGGGCCGTTGGTCGTGATCTGGTACTGCACTGCGCTCTTGCCGGCCAGGTACACCGCGTTGCCGGTCACGCTGACGCAGGTGAAAGTGGAGTTGCCGTTGCCGGCGGCATAGAGGTCGCCGAGGCGGCCGCCCCAGCCCGAGGTCGCTCCTTCCGGCGAGGACGCCTGCCAGAACGACTGCTGGTCGTTGTGCGAAAACAGCTTGGGCGGCAACGGCACCGAGCCGGCGCTGTACTGGCTCTTGCTGGTCGGCCGCACCAGCGTGCCGACGTTCAGAACCACCGACATCTTGCCGGCGTCGAACAGCGCAACCAGCGGCGCCAGGCCGGGCGCCAACGCGTACTGACGGCCGCCGGCAAGCGCCGTGGCGGGTGCCAGGACGGTGTCGGCCAGTGCACTGCGGTCGAGCGCGATGTTGCTGCGCAGGCCCTGGTAGGCCGCGTAGCTGGCACTGTCGTAGGGCACCACTGTGTTGGTCTGGTCGTTGCCGCCGTACAGGAACACGCAGACCAGCGCCTTGTAGTCGGTGGCCGATTGGGCAGCGGCCTCGCCCATCGCGGCCAGGCTCAAGGCCCACGGCGTCGCGCCGGCGGCCAATGAGAGCGCGCCGCTGCGGCGCAGGAAGGCGCGGCGGCTGGCGTTGTCGGGCCGAAGTTTCGGAAAGTGATTCATGGCCGCTCCTTATTTCTGCACGATGTATTCGGGCGCCGCCAGCACCAGAGTCAGGGCGCACCGGACCCGATTGAGCTTGCCGGTGTCGGTCTCAGCCGCAATCGAATCGAGCGCGGGCGCCAGCATGGCCAGGGTTGCCGGTGACAACTGGTTGGCGGCCAGCACCAGATTCAGTTCGGCAAGCAGCGCGCGCGAGTCCGCCGCCAGCGGCAGCAGCGTCGGATAGCCGCTGCGGACATCGCCGATGCCGACGCCACTCACGGCGTTCTGCATGAAGTTGACGTAACCCGCGACCGACGATTCAGTGGTGATCTGGAACTCCGGCGCCGCCAGGGCGCCGGCAGCGATCGCGCTATTGGGCGGCACATAGCCGGGCCGGAAGAAGTTGAAGACCGTCGGCGAGCGCATCGGACTCTGTCCCAGCCGGGTCGCCGGGTCGGACAGGTCGTTGACCTGCCAGGCGTCGGCGGCCGAGACCGCGCCGAAGCCCCGAGCCCAGTTGAGGAACCGGACCACCGGTTCGCGCAGCTTGCCGAACGACGCTGACGAAGCGACGGACAGGTCACGCGCCTCGGCGTCCAGCAGGATCGCCCGGACCACCGCCTTCAGGTCGCCTCGCACACCCGCGCCGTTGTCGGCGAAGACGGCCGCGACGCGGGCGACGTAAGCGCCGGAGGGATTGCTGGTCACCAGCCGCTGGATCAACTGGCGTCCGATGAAGGGCGGCAGGTTGGGATGGGCGAACAGCGTGTCGAGGGCCGTCGCCAGGCCGGCCGCTGCCGGCGTCCCGGCCGCGATGGTGACGCCGAGGAAGCTCTTGCTGCCGCTCTCGTACCGGCTGACAACCTGCGCCATCGGCCGCAGGTGAACGTCGGGGGGCAGCGGGCTGGCCAGGCCGGCGACGTCCAGGTCCCAACCGGTGAAGACCCGCGCCAGCCCGCTGACGTCGGCCGGGCCGTAGGTTTCGGCGGCCTGCGCGCTGCCATCGGCGTTGAGCCGGGACAGGCCGAGCGTCATCAGCTGCATCAGCTCGCGGGCGTAGTTTTCATCGGGCTGGCTGCCGGTGGTCGGGTTCGCCTTGGCGTTGCCGCGGAAGGTGAGGAAGTACCCCATCGCGGTGCTGAGCGAGACCTGGCCCAGCAGCGCGCGGTAGTTGCCGAAAGCGTTGTTCTCCAGCAGGTCCAGGTAGTGAGCGACCGCGAACTGGCGCCAGGGGGTGCTGACGCCCAGCACCGAGACCACGCAGATCTCCGACAGCGCCAGCGTCACGCGCTGGCGCAGCGCATCGGGACTGGCGATCAGCTTGCGCCAGATCGTGTTGTCCAGGCCGCTGGCGTTGTTGCGGAAGCGCTCGTCGTGGTAGCCATGGGCCAGCAACCAGTCGTAATGCGACTGGCTTTGCGGGACGGCGAACTGGGCATCGACCCACGCAGCGAAGCCACTGGACTGGACGGCAGCGATCTCGCTGCGGTTCGCGCCCAGCGTCGCCTGCGCCAGGAAGCGGGCGGCGTCGGCGCTGGCGACCGGTTGCGGGACCGGCGCCGCTCCTGCGCCCGGCGCAGGGG
>JAJAZH010000462.1 GCA_026785815.1 Ramlibacter sp.
CTGTGGGACGCCATCCTGACGCTGTGGGTGATGGGCTGGGTCGGCTGGCTGCCGTCCTATGCGTTCCAGCTGTTTTGGGCGATGCCGCTGTGCCTGCTGTCGATGGCGGCTCCCAGCCTGTACGCCACCTGGCGCCACAAGGCACACCGGGAACGCAGGCTGCGTTGCGATTGGATCGCCTGAGGGCAACGATTAAAGTCGCCTGAACCGGAGACCCGACATGCACTGCTTCACGTTAACGCGCCAGGACGCCGTAGCCCACCTGGTGCTGAACCAGCCATCGACCCTCAATACGATGCACCCGACGTTCTGGCGGGAACTCGACGAGGCGTTGACCCAGCTTCATCGGGACGGTAGCGCGCGGGCGCTGGTGATCTCTTCCACCGGCAAGCATTTCAGCGCTGGCATGGCGCTCGAGACCTTCGACGGCGCGATTGCGATGGACGACAGCAGTCCGGAAGGACGGGCGGCGATTTTCGACCTGCTCTCCGACATGCAGGCCACCTTCACCAGACTGGAGACGCTGCGGATTCCCGTCATTGCCGCTATTCAGGGCGGCTGCATCGGCGGCGCGGTCGACATGGTCACTGCCTGCTGCATCCGCTATGCCACGGCCGATGCGTTTTTCTGCATCCAGGAAATCAACATCGGCATGGTTGCCGATGTCGGCACCCTGCAGCGGCTGCCGAAGCTGCTGCCGCTGGGCCTGGTCAAGGAACTGGCCTACACCGGCCGTCGGCTGCCAGCTTCCAAAGCACTCTCATACGGGCTGATTAACGAAGTGTTCGACACGCAAGAGGCGATGCTGGCTGCTGCGTTGCAATGCGCCAGCGAGATCGCTGGCAAGCCTCCGGTGGCGATCTGGGGCACCAAGCAGGTGATTCACTACACGCGGGACCATCCGATGGACGATTCGCTGCGGCAGATGGGGTGGGTGCAGGGCGCGATCTGGAGCAATGCCCACGTTCGCGAATCGGTCGCAGCGATGAAGGAAAAACGCGCCGCGCAGTTCCCGGACCTGAAGCCACTGGCGTGGTTTCGGGAGCTTTGAGCGGCGCCAGCGTTACTGGCGTGCCGTCCGGACGTTGGCCGGCAGGCCGCTGGGGTGGCTGGTGCGGAACGGATTGATGTCCAGCCCGCCGCGCCGGGTGTAGCGCGCATAGACCGTCAGCTTGACCGGCTTGCAGCGCTGCCACAGGTCCATGAAGATGCGCTCGACGCACTGTTCGTGGAACTCGTGGTGGTTGCGAAAGCTCACCAGGTAGCGCAGCAAGCCGCCCTGGTCGATCTGGGGCCCTGCATAGCGGATCTGCACGCTGCCCCAGTCGGGTTGGCCGGTCACCAGGCAGTTGCTCTTGAGCAGGTTGCTGGTGAGCGTCTCCTGCACCGGCTTCTCGTCGAACGCGGCACTGAGCAACTCCGGCCGGGGTTGGTAGTCCGTGCATTCGATGTCGAGCCGGTCCAGGCTCAAGCCGTCGAGCTCCTGCACCGGCTCCTTGTCGAACTGGTCCGGCAACAGCAGCTTCACTCCCACCGACGAACGAGGTGAAGGTCCGCGCCAGGCCGCCTCGCTCACATCGCTGCGAATGCGATCGCGCACTTGCTCGGGTCCGTCCATGCGGGTGTTGCTGAAGCTGTTGAGGTACAGCTTGAAGGACTTGCTCTCGACGATGTTGGTGCTCTCGCAGGGCACCGTCACCTGCGCGATCGCCACCTGCGGTTTGCCGCGCGGGGTGAGCCAGCTCAACTCGAAAGCCGTCCACAGGTCAGCGCCGAAAAACGGCGGCGCGCCGGTCAGCCCCAGCTCCTGCCGTTTCGGGGCGCGCGGGATCGGATACAGCAGCCCCGGGTCGTACTGGTCGATGGCGGGCGCCGGCTTGCCCAGGGCGGATTGTTCGGGCGTGTTCATGCCGTGCGCCGCGCGGATTCCAGGTGGGGCCGCAGCGCAGCCAACACCTGCCCGGCATCGCAACTGCCCACGACCTCGAGCAAAATCCCGCCGGCCCGGACTCTCATTCGAAGCGCCGCTCGCGCAGCCATTTGGTGGCGATCCATTTTTCGCCCGCCAGCACCGGCGCGCCGCCATGCAGCGTCCGGGTCACCGGATGCGGCCGGTCGTAGCTGAAGAAGACCGCGTTGCCGCGCTTGGGCGCGACCACCAGGTTGACATCGGGGAAGGTCGTGCCACCGCCCTTTTCCGGTTCTGCCAGGTACATCACGATGGTGGCGACCCGCTGGCCGCCCCGTTTCAGGATCGTCGGCGTCCCCGGCTCCACCGGGTCGAAGTAGTCGTAATGCGGCTTGTACTCGGCGCCCGGACGGTAATGCAGGATCTGCAGGCCCTCGCCGTTTTCTTCCGGCCAATTCAGCAGGCGGGCCAGCCGCGCTTCCAGCCGGCGCACCACGTCGCTTTCCCCCCGCGTAAAGAACATACCGCTGCTGGTGCGGTCGTCGTTGACTTCCTCGCCACCGGTCTTGGTGGCCACGGTGAGGGAGCGGGCCAGCCGCGGCCGGGCCAGCGCGATCAGCTCGTCGCACTCCTGGTCCGACAGCAGGCTGCCGAACACCACGATGCGCGGGTTGACCATGACGTTGAGCACATGCACGGTGCGGTCGCCCGCGTCCACATACAGCGGCGATTCGTCGAGCTGCGCGTCCGGCACCGTCACGGTCGGCGGCAGTTCCTGCTGTCCGGCGCCCTGTTCCAGATGGCTGCTCAATGTCGCTTCCATCGCTTCGATCGCCACGGCTTCCGTCCAGCCCGAGGCCAGCATCGACTTCAGCACCGATTCCGGCGGATGTCCGGCTTGCGCCTGTTCCACGATCCATTGCCGCAACTGCGGCGTGATTTGCTGGGTCATCCGGCCTCCGCGTCGGGGCCGGCCCGGCGAAAAACATAACGGTCGGGGCGCGAGGCCGCGCTGGCGAACGCATAGCCATCGAGGTCGAAGCCCTCGAGCGTCCTGGGCGTCAGGACCCGATTCTGGATCGCCCACCGGGCCATCCGTCCGCGCGCCTTCTTGGCCGAGAAGCTGATGATCTTGTAGCCCGCTGGCCGCAGCTCCTCGAACACGCAGTCGATCACGCGCGCCTTCAGCACCGCTAGGTCGACCGCCCTGAAATACTCCTGCGAAGCAAGGTTCACGACCACCGGTGTCGGGTCGGCCACCAGTCGCCGGTTCAGGTAGGCGGCGATGTGCGGCGCCCAGTATCGGTACAGGTTCGCGGCCTTGCCGACCTTGAGCGCAGTGCCCATCTCCAGCCGGTAGGGTTGCATCCAGTCGAGCGGTCGCAGCACGCCGTAAAGCCCGCTCAGGATGCAAAGGTGCCGCTGCGCCCAGTCGAGTTCCGACGGCCCCAGGCTGCTGGCCTGCAAACCGTCATAAACATCGCCGTTGAAAGCCAGTACCGCCTGTTTCGCGTTGTTCCGGGAGAATTCGGGCGTCCACGCCTGGTAACGCGCGACATTCAACGTCGACAGCTTCTCGCTCAGCTCCATCAGGCCGGCGACCTGGCGCGGCGACTTCTTTTTCAGCACTTCAATCAGCCTGGCCGACTGGGGGATGAATCCGGGTTGCGAGTGCGGGACATCGCCGGTCGGGGTGTCGTAGTCGAGCGTCTTGGCCGGGGACAGCAGAAAGAGCATGGATCGGATTATCCCTTCCAGCTGCGTGAGAGCAGCCACTGGCTGGTGGCGCAAGCGACGATCAGGGCCAGGTAGCTCGCCACCCTGCCATCGCGCCCGAACAGGGCCAGTCCGGCCAGCAACGCAGCCGATCCAGCTGCGAAATCAATGGCAAAACACAGGCCCCACAGGCGGTTCGGCAGCTCACCTCCCAGCAGGAAGCGGCCGCCCAGGCTGACCAGCAGGGCCACGCCAGCAGCGGGCGCCAGCAGGCCGGC
>JAJAZH010000463.1 GCA_026785815.1 Ramlibacter sp.
ACGTACAAGTTGCCGTCCGGTCCCTGGACCACCGAGCGGAAACGGCCCGCCGGCATCGGCAGCGACACGGTGCTTACTTTGGCCGACAAGCCATCGGCGCTGATGTCCAGAATGTCGAGGCGGTTGCCGACCGGCGTGCCGTGGATGCCGATGCCCATGAAGGCCACCACCATCTTTCCGTCCCAGTTCTTCCATTGCTTGCCGCTCAGGAACGCCCCCGATGACATGCCCTGGGACAAACCATTGTTGTTCCAGGCCGGTTTCATCGCATTCGGATAGGCGCGAAGGTCCGTCATGGACATGAATGCGGACCGTTCCTTGGGGTCCATGGCGCCCATCTGGTTGGGGCTGTAGCCGCAGTAACCATCAGGGCAGGCGCCACGACCGCTCCGGTTGGGACGCGGATCCCATCCGGCATTCCCGCCGGGCACCAGCGCTGTCACCTCATCCGAATGCCAGGGGCCGTTTTCGGCTGTGAACGCTTGGTTGGTTCCGGGACGGAACGCGATGCCTTGCGGATTGCGGTGCCCATAGGTGTAAATGCGCGAATCGAATCCCTGCGGCGCGTTGTTCCCCGCAACAGCCCGACCTTCGCGGTCGATGCGCAAGACCTTGCCGCCGATGCGCGTCGGGCTTTGCGGCACTTCGCCGTTGTGGGTATCGCCCGTGGTCACATAAAGAAATCCGTCGCCGGGCCCGAAGCGCAGGCGCCCGCCATTGTGGGCGCCCGATCCGCCGAAGGGATGGTCGCTTGCGGCAACCTTGTAGGGAATGTCGGTCACGATGTCCCTGCGGTCGGACAGCCGTGTGGCATCGGCACTGACCGTGAAGCGCATGACGCGGTTGGCGGACGGCGACGCCATGCTGGAGGCGGAGTACACGTAAATGAAGCGGTTGCTGGCGAAGCTGGGGTCGACCGCAACGCCGCTCATGCCTGCCTGGCCGTCACAGAACAGGTCACTGGCCGTGGTGGCGTAACCCTGCGAGTCCTTCATGCCCACCAGGCGATTGATGGAGCCCGAGGGCATCCGGACCGACAGACCCTTGCATTTCTCGGTGAAAAACATCGTCCCGTCCGGCAGGAAGGCCATGTCCCACGGGTTGTTCAACTTCGACAACACGGCGGTTGCGGACACATTCGGCGCTTGCATCTGTTGGGGACCAGCAGCACAAGAAGCGAGAACGCCGGTACCCGCCAGCAGCACGTAGCTGGCAAGTCTTCCGAGGCGCGTGGCGGACGGCGCTTGGCTTTGATCGGTATGGATCGGTTTCTTCATCAGGTCTCCAATTTTGAGCGGCCAACGCGTCAACCAAGAGACATGTCCGGTTCTGGCTTTGACCAAGATCGTTTTTAATCGGGTCGCCGGAATTTCGGCTAAGGGTTTTTGCTAGGAGGACACGACGACGGCTCGCGGACCGCACGCCGGCGCTGGGCCTGCAGACGCAGCTCTACCGCAAGGACCGGCTGGTGCTGGTGGTGCCGCCCGGCCACCCACTTGCCGGGCGGCGCCGCATCGCTTTCGTGGAAGCTGCGGCGCACGACTTCGTGAGTCTCACGCGGGGCACCTCGCTGGCCCAGCGGCTGGCGTTGGCCAGCTCGCAGATCGGTGTGCCGCTGCGCATCCGCATCCACGTGCGCAGCTTCGATGCCATGTGCCAGATGGTTGCCGCCGGGCTCGGCATCGCGGTGTTGCCGGGCGCTGCTGTCCAGCCGCTGGTGAAGGCGCTGGGGCTGCGCAAGGTGGAGCTCACCGACGCCTGGGTGGACCGCGACCTGCTGCTGGGCGCGCGCGACTTGGCGGCACTGTCGCGGCCGGTGCGCAGCCTGCTCGACCATTTCGAGGACCGGCGCCAGTCGGCGCAAGCACCGACTCGCTTGAATACGGGTATACCCGGGCCCGCTCTCTCCATCCACGAAAGCAACATTCCGCTCTGTGCCATTCCACCCGTCCGCAGCGGATCCTAAACTCGACTCGTCGCAGCCACCCCTGCCCATCGAAGAAGACAAGCTCATGACCATCTCACGTCGCGCCGCGCTCGCGCTGGCCCTTGCCGCCGCATTCTGGGGCGCAGCCCAGGCCCAGGACAAATACCCCAGCCGTCCAATCACGCTGATCGTGCCGCAGGCCGCCGGCGGCGCCAATGACGCCATCGCGCGCGTCGTGGCGCAGAAACTGACCGAGCAGACCGGCCAGAGCTTCATCGTCGAGAACCGCCCGGGTGCCGGCGGCAACATCGGCACCGCGCTGTCGGCCAAGGCCAGACCGGACGGCTACACGCTGATGCTCACCGCCAACAGTGCCCACGTCATCAACCCGGCGCTCTACAAGAGTACCGGCTTCGACCCGGTCAAGGACTTCGAGCCGGTGGCGCCCGTGGCCACTGCCGGCTATGTGCTGGTGGCTCACCCCAGCTTCGCGCCGAAGAACGTGACCGAGCTGGTGACCCTGGCGAAGAGCCAGCCCGGCAAGATCACCATCGCCTCCGCCGGCAACGGCACTCTCAACCACCTGATCGGCGAGATGCTGGGCAAGGCCACGGGCATCGACCTGGTCCACGTTCCCTACAAGGGTGCCGCCGCTGCCGTGACGGACGTGGTGGGCGGGCAGGTGCAGGTGTCGGTGCAGAGCCTGCCGTCCTCCCTCGCCTTCATCAAGAGCGGCAAGCTCAAGGTGCTGGGCGTGGTCAACGAGAAGCGGGTTGCTGCGCTGCCCGATGTGCCCACCATCGGCGAGACCGTCAGGGGTTTCGGCTCGACGCCCTGGTACGGGGTGTTCGCGCCCACCGGCACGCCCAAGACCATCATTGCGCAGCTGAACGCGGAAATTTCCAGGGCACTGGACTCGAAGGACGTGCAGGACAAGCTGGCCGGGGTCGGCTGCGAGCCGTACAAGGGCACGCCCGAGCAGTTCGCCGCACTCGTCCGCGAGGACCTCCCCAAGTGGGCCCGGATCGTCAAGGACTCCGGCGCTACCATCGACTGAGGGCGCGGCGATGAGCATTCCACCACTGACACCCGGCGCGCTGGCTGGCCTGCGCGTGGTGGAGATGGGCCAGCTGATCGCCGGCCCCTTCGCCGGCAAGACGCTGGGGGATTTCGGCGCCGACGTGATCAAGATCGAGGCCCCGGGCGCCGGCGACCCGCTGCGCAACTGGCGCCTGATCCAGGACGGCACCTCGGTCTGGTGGCAGGTGCAGTCACGCAACAAGCGCTCGATCGCGCTGGACCTGCGCAACCCCGAAGGCCAGGGCATCGCGCGTGAGCTGGTCGCGAAAGCCGACGTGCTGATCGAGAACTTTCGGCCCGGCACGATGGAGGGCTGGGGCCTGTCGTACGAGGCGCTGGCCAAGGACAACCCTGGCCTCGTCATGCTGCGCATCTCGGGCTACGGCCAGACCGGGCCTTACCGCGACCTGCCCGGCTTCGGCGCCATCGGCGAGGCCATGGGCGGCCTGCGCCACCTGACCGGCGAGCCCGGCCATGTGCCGGTGCGCTGCGGCATTTCCATCGGCGACACGCTGGCGGCGCTGCACGGCACGATCGGCGTCCTGACGGCGCTGTACCACCGCAAGGTCAACGGCGGCCGGGGCCAGGTGATCGACGTCGCGCTCACCGAAGCCGTGTTCAACGTCATGGAAAGCCTGATCCCCGAGTACAGCGCCTTCGGCGCGGTGCGCGAGCCGGCCGGCTCGGCACTGCCCGGCATCGCGCCATCCAACGCTTACCGCTGCAGCGACGGCGTGGTGCTGGTCGCAGGCAACGGCGACAGCATCTTCAAGCGCCTGATGCAGGCCATCGGCCGCGACGACCTGGGCAACGATCCGGCGCTGGCCGGCAACGCCGGCCGGGTGGCGCGAGTGGAAGAACTGGACCGCGCCATCGGAGCCTGGACCGTGACCCGCAGCGTCGACCAGGTGCTGGGCCAGCTGGGCGAAGCTCGCGTGCCGGCCGGTCGGGTCTACACCGCCAAGGACATCGTGGAAGACCCGCATTACCGGGCCCGCGACATGATCCTGAAGCAGCAGACCCGCAACGGGCACGAGCTGGACGTGCCGGGCGTGGTGCCCAAGCTGCTGGGCACACCCGGCAGCATCCGCTGTTCGGCCCCGAACCTGGGCGACGACACCGACGCGGTGCTGGGCGAACTCGACTACACGGCGCAAGACATCGCAGCGCTGCGCGAGAGGAAGGTGGTGGCATGAGCCGCACCGCCGCTCCGAAGGCGAATACAACCGCAGTCGCAGGCAGTTCATTGATCCCCGCGCAAGCGGGATGCCCCCTTCCCCACCCACATCCCCCAACGCTACCCCAGGAGACACCATGCCACGCTACACCCTGAACGTGAACGGCAAGCCGCAGAAGCTGGAGGCCGACGCCGACTCGCCGCTGCTCTACGTGCTGCGCGACCAACTGGAGTTGCACGGCCCCAAGTTCGGTTGCGGCATGGCGCAATGCGGCGCCTGCACCGTGCACCTGGAC
>JAJAZH010000464.1 GCA_026785815.1 Ramlibacter sp.
GACCAAGATGGACGCACAGCAGCTGACCGAAGAGGGCCACTACGGCGTGCTCGGCTCGGCCGGCGCGCGGATGGAAATGCCCGGCTGCTCGTTGTGCATGGGCAACCAGGCGCAGGTGCGCGAAGGCGCGACTGTGTTCTCGACCAGTACCCGCAACTTCCCGAACCGACTGGGCAAGAACACCTTCGTGTACCTGGGCAGCGCGGAGCTGGCGGCGATCGCTTCCAAACTGGGGCGCATTCCGACCAAGGAGGAATACATGGTCGACATGGGCTTGCTCACCGCTGCCAGCGACCAGGTCTACCAGTACCTGAACTTCGACAAGATCGCTGACTTCAAGGACGCAGCCGACACCGTCGCGGCTTGAGTTGACCGTTCTGGCTTCGCACGCCTGGGAAGCGTTCGGCCCAGTCGGAAGCTCCATGAAAAAAGCGGCCGGGGGCCGCTTTTTTTCTGCCAACGGCGACGTGCCGTCAGGCCATGTTCACTTCCTTGTGATCGCCCAGCTTCGGCGGCGTGCCGGTGACAGCGGCAGTCGCCATCTTCAGCAGCTGCGTCATCTTGCTTTCATGGATGTCCCAGTATTCGGCGTGATTGATCTTCACTTCGACCAGTTCGAGGTCCGGGTCGTCGACACCGCCCGGGAACCATGCCTTCACGATCGGGTTGTACAGGCGTTCCTTGTCCTTGCGGTCCTCGTTGACCCGCGCCGTTCCGGAGACCGAAACCCAGGTGTCCTTACCAGGGTCGCCGTAAGTGACGCAGACGTTTCCATCCGCCTGGACCCGCTGGCCGACTTCGCTTTTCCTGGACACGAAAAAATACAGCAGTCCGTTTTCGTCAAGCGAACGGTTCTGGGTCGTCAGCGGGTGGGCATGGAGCTGCCCATCGGAATGACGGTGGGTGAACATGCCGAACTTCATTTCCTTGATCAGGTGCCACAGTTTCTCTTGCGGAGTTTCAGTCTTGCTCATGGGGGTCCTTGTCTTTTTGTTTTCGGGCAACACAAATTGTGGTCGGGGCGGGTGCACCGAAGCGTCGGAAATTGACTTGCCAGTCTGTGCGGCAATGCTGACAAGCTCAACCGTGAAGCCTGCGCAAGACCGCGGTTGTGAACTGGCCGGCCCGGAACGGGTTTCCGGTCCCTCGTCCTTTCACGCCAACTCGTTCTTGTATGCTGCTGAATCACCCGGCTCCCCCAGCGGTCCCGGTCTCCCGCTCAGTCCAGAGAGAAGGTGTTTCCGATGTCACGCGTTTTCAATTTCAGCCCCGGGCCCGCCACCCTGCCCGAGCCGGTGCTGCGGCAGGCGGCCGACGAAATGATGGACTGGCAGGGCAGCGGCATGTCGGTGATGGAAATGAGCCACCGCGGCAAGGAATTCATGGGCATCCATGCCGAGACCGAGGCCAACCTGCGCGAGCTGATGGGCATTCCCGCCAACTACAAGGTGCTGTTCATGCAGGGCGGGGCGATCGGCGAGAACGCGATCGTGCCGATGAACCTGATCGGCCGGACCGGCAGCGCCGATTACGTCAACACCGGTGAGTGGTCCAAGAAGTCGATCAAGGAAGCGAAGACCTACGGCAAGGTGAACATCGCCGCCAGCGGCGAGGCCGGCAATTTCACCTCGATTCCCAACCAGTCGCAATGGAAGCTCGACGCCAATGCGGCTTACGTCCACATCTGCTCCAACGAAACCATCGGCGGCGTGGAATATCACTGGACCCCCGACACCGGCGCGGTCCCGCTGGTGGCCGATATGTCGTCCAACATCCTGTCGCGGCCGATCGACGTCAGCAAGTACGGCCTGATCTATGCCGGCGCGCAGAAGAACATGGGCCCGTCCGGCCTGACGGTGGTGATCGTGCGCGACGACCTGATCGGCAACTCGCTGCCAGTGACGCCATCCGCTTTCGACTACAAGACGCAGGCCGACAACGACTCGATGTACAACACGCCGCCGACGTACGCGATCTACATCGCCGGACTGGTGCTCAAGTATGTGAAACAGCGCGGCGGGCTGGCGGCGATGCAGGAACACAACCAGGCCAAGGCGAAGCTGCTGTACGACTATCTGGACCAGAGCCGGTTTTTCAGCAATCCAGTGGCGCCGGCAGACCGCTCGTTGATGAACGTGCCGTTCAAGCTCAGGGACGATGCGCTCGACGACGCCTTCCTCAAGGGCGCGCAGGCCAGGGGGATGATCCAGCTCAAGGGCCACCGGGTGGTCGGCGGCATGCGCGCGTCGATCTACAACGCGATGCCGATCGAAGGCGTCCGTGCGCTGGTCGGCTACATGAGGGAGTTCGAGGCCCAGCATGGCTGACGCGGCCAGCGCGCCGTTCCGGATCCTGGTGTTGAACCAGGTGTCCGAGACCGGATTGCAGCGGCTGCCGGCCGGGCGCTATTTCAGCGGTAAGGAGCTGGCGGATCCCGATGCGATCCTGCTGCGTTCAGCCGACATGCACGGCAGCGCCATCGCGGCCAGCGTCAAGGCCATCGGCCGCTGCGGCGCCGGCACCAACAACATCCCGGTGGAGGCCATGAGCGCCCGGGGCGTGCCGGTGTTCAACGCCCCCGGGGCCAACGCCAACGCGGTGAAGGAACTGGTGCTGGCCGGCATGCTGTTGGCCGCCCGCAACCTGGCGCCGGCCCTGGCCTTCGTCTCCAGCCTGGACCCGGCCGCGGTCGACCTCGAGCAGTCGGTGGAGACTGGCAAGAAAAACTTCGGCGGTTTCGAGCTTGCGGGCCAGACCCTGGGCATCGTCGGGCTGGGCAAGGTTGGCTGCCTGGTGGCCGATGCGGCGATCAAGCTCGGAATGAATGTGCTGGGCTACGACCCGGAGATCACGGTGGATGCCGCGTGGAGCCTGCCGGCGCAGGTGAAGAAGGCGGCCAGTGTGGTCGACGTGTTGAAGAACGCCCACTTCGTCAGCCTGCACGTGCCCCTGGTCGACGCCACGCGCAACCTGGTGAACGAGCAGAACGTGGTGCTGATGCGGCCCGGCGCCGTGCTGCTGAACTTTTCCCGCGACGGCGTGGTGAGCGACAGCGCGGTGCTGTCGGCGCTCGCCTCGGGCCAACTCGGCTGGTACATCTGCGACTTTCCCGAGGGCAAGATCCTGCGGCACCCGAAGATCGTCGCGCTACCGCACCTGGGCGCATCGACGCGGGAAGCCGAGGAGAACTGCGCCGTGATGGTGGCCGACCAGTTGCGCGACTTCCTGGAGCACGGCAACATCGTCAACGCCGTGAATTTCCCGGCGGTGTCGATGGCGCGCGAGTCGAACTACCGCGTCGCCATCTCCAACGCCAACGTTCCCAACATGCTGGGGCAGATCTCGACCGCCATGGCCCGCGCCGGCCTGAACATCCACAACATGGTGAACAAGTCGCGCGGCGGCATGGCTTACACGCTGGTCGACGTCGAAAGCCCGGTCGACGAATCCGTCATCGCTGCGCTGCGGGCCATCGACGGCGTGCTGGCGGTGAGGTACCTGCCGCTCGCGGCATCACTCGTTACCACCGAAACCTGAAGGATCGATCGTCCTCTTTTCCGAGGAAGACATTGGGCTACAGAGCTTCTACAAGAGGCCGTGCACCATTGCGCAGCACCCCTTACAGCAGCACCAGATTCTTGCTCGTGGCGCCGACCACGGTGCTCAGGGCCACCCGGTGGTCCAGCGTGACCAGGCAGCCGCGCCGGGCCACGGCCAGGGCCAGCAGGTAGACATCGGTGATCTGGTTGTGGCCCAACACCCGCGGCCAGTGAACCACGCCGGGCGTCCGCAAGGAGATGTGGTCCGGCCAGAATTCGTGATCCAGCTCGGCGCAAATCTGGTTTAACTTCTGGCTGACGGCTTCAAATCCCGCAGGGCCCAGGCGGCTGTAGCCGGGCAGGTTGAGAACCCTGATCACCCCGTTTTCAACCAGCGCGCAGCTGGCAATCTGGAGCTTCTTGCGCTGGATGAATGCCAGAGCTTGTGCATGAAACACGTGGGCCTCGTCCAGCAGCGCCACCCAGACGTTGACATCGAGCAAATGGCGCACGGGTTAGATACTCTCCTGGTCCATCAGCGAACGCACATGCTCGGACGTGATGACCTCCGCACGCGCCGCCAACAGTGCGTACTTGCTCCTGGGTTGCGCCGCCACGGCAGGCGGCAGAGCCTGGGCGCGAATGCCCTCGCGGGCAAGCCGGGAAACGGCCTCGCCGATCGAGATGCGTTCGCGCCGGGCGTGCGCGCGTGCGAACGCAAAGATGTCGTCGTCCAGAGCCAGTGTGGTGCGCATC
>JAJAZH010000465.1 GCA_026785815.1 Ramlibacter sp.
GGGTTACGAGCCCCTGCTGGAGCTGGAACTGCGGCCGGTGCTGGCGGATTGCATGGCCCACGGCATCACCATCGTGGGCAACTTCGGCGCCGCCAATCCGCCAGGCGCCGCCCGCGTGATCCAGCGGCTCGCCACCGAACTGGGACTTCCGCCGCCGCGAATCGCGGTGGTCACGGGCGACGATCTGTCCGGCGCCGCCAGCCGCGCGATCCTGCGCGACCACCTGGGCGCCGGCTTCGACGAAGCCCGCTTCGTTTGCGCCAATGCCTACCAGGGCGCGTTCGAGATCGCCGAAGCGATCCGGGCCGGGGCGCAGGTCGTGGTGACCGGTCGCGTCGCCGATCCGTCGCTGACCGTCGGGCCGGCGATGGCGCACTACGGCTGGCGCGCCGACGACTGGGACCTGCTGGCCGGCGCCACCATGGCCGGCCACCTGCTCGAGTGCGGAGCGCAGGTCTCGGGCGGCTACTTCGCCGATCCTGGATTGAAGGAAGTGCCGGGCCTGGACGATGTGGGCTTCCCGATCGCAGAGATCGCCGCCGACGGCAGCTGCATCGTCAGCAAGGCCAGCGGCAGCGGCGGGCTGGTGGACGAACGGACGGTGAAGGAGCAACTGCTGTACGAAGTGCACGATCCCGCCGCCTACATCACGCCCGACGTGGTGGCGGACATCAGCGAGGCGACGGTAGCGCAGGTCGGCCCGGACCAGGTCCGGCTGTCAGGCGTTCGCGGCCACCCGCGCACGGCGACGCTCAAGGCCAGCGTGTTCTTCGACGGCGGCTGGTTCGGCGAGGGCGAGATTTCGTACGCCGGCCCGAATGCCGAGGCGCGGGCCCGGCTGGCGCTGGACGTGATGAAAAAGCGCATGGGCAGCCTGCTCCCGTTGCGCTTCGACCTGATCGGCATCAGCAGCATCCTGGCCGACGACGGCGGGCGCATGCTCGGCACCGCGCCGGTGGGCAACAGCCGCGACGTCAGGCTGCGGGTGGCTGGCCAGCACCAGGAGCTGGCGCTGGTCGACCGACTGCTGCGCGAAGTCACGGCGCTGTGGACCTGCGGCCCGGCCGGCGGTGGCGGGGTCCGGGTCGCCAAGCGGCAGCGGCTGTCGACCCAGTCCTGCCTGATCGCACGCGACCAGCTGCCCGCCACGTTCACGCTGGCCGCTGCGGCCTGAACCAAGACTGCGTCTCCGCCATGCCCGCCATGCCCGCCATGCCCGACATCGAGCTCTACACCCTGGCCCACGCGCGCGCCGGCGACAAGGGCAATCGCATCAACATCAGCCTGATCGCCTACGACCCGAAGGATTACGCGCTGCTGGTCGAACAGGTGACCGAAGCGCGGGTCGCGTCGCACTTCTCGCAGCGGGCGCCGACCCGGGTGCTGCGCTACCTGCTGCCGAAGCTGGGGGCGATGAACTTCGTGCTCGACGACGTGCTGGACGGCGGTGTCAACGATTCGCTCAACCTCGACATGCACGGCAAGGCGCTGTCGTTTCATCTGCTGACGCTGACGGTGCAGGTAACGCTGGAACGGGCAGCGCAAATCGAAAGACTCGAGACGACATGAAGCGATCGACTTTTCTTGCGACCGCGGGACTGGCACTGGCCCTGGGCGCGCCAGCGGCGATCGGCCAGGCTTTCCCTGCCACGCCGATCCGCATGCTCGTGCCCTTCCCAGTCGCCAAGCTCAACGCCCCCGAGATCGTCAAGTGGGCCCGGCTGGCGCGCGCAGTCAGCATCCAGCCGGAATAGCACCATGGACAACAAGAAAGTGATGCTGGTGACCGGCGCCAGCCGCGGCATCGGCGCCGAGATCGCGCTGCTGGCGGGCCGCTCGGGCTACCGCGTCGGCGTTAACTACCTGCGCAGCGAGGTCGAGGTCCACGCCGTGGTGGCGCAGATCCGCGCCGGCGGCGGCGAGGCCGTTGCGCTGCAGGCGGACGTCGGCCACCTCGACCAGGTGGAGCGCATGTTCGCGCAGCTCGACACCGCCTTCGGCCCGCTCGACGTGCTGGTGAACGACGCCGGAGTGCTGGCCATGTTCAGGGTCGACGCCGTGGACGAGAACAACGTGGCTGACCTGTTCCGCTCCAACGTGTTCAGCATCTATTTCTGCTCGCGCGAGGCGGTCCGCCGGATGTCGACGGCGCACGGAGGCAAGGGCGGCGTGATCGTCAACATGTCCTCGGTGGCGGCCCGGCTCGGCGGCCTGAGCGGCGGCGCGGGCTATGCGGCGTCCAAGGGTGCGATCGACAGCTTCAACATCGCGCTGGCCCGGGAGGTCGGCGCCGAGGGCATCCGCGTCAACGCCATCCGGCCGGGCCTGATCTCCACTGAAATCCACAATGTCCATGGCGGCATCGAGAAAATGGAACAAGTCGCCAGAACCGCAGTGCCGCTCGGGCGCGCCGGCAGCGCCGCCGAAGTGGCCCAGGTAGCTCTCTGGCTGGCCTCGGACGCCGCGTCCTACGTCCACGGCACGGTGGTCGACGTCGCGGGCGGCCGTTAACTTTCTGTCCGTTTCCACAGGATTTTCCCATGGCCCAAAGCCGCAAAGTCATCATCACCTGCGCCGTCACCGGTTCGATCCATACGCCGTCGATGTCGCCGTACCTGCCGATCACCGCGCAGCAGATCGGGGACGCCGCCGTCGGCGCCGCCGAAGCCGGCGCCGCCATCGTTCACCTGCACGCGCGCAACCCGCAGGACGGCCGCCCGGACCAGACGCCGGAGGCATTCCGCGCGTTCGTCCCGGACATCAAGGCGCGCAGCAACGTGGTAATCAACATCACCACCGGCGGGGCGCCGACGATGACCGTCAAGGAGCGGATGCAGCCGGCGCTACAGCTCAAGCCCGAGGTGGCGTCGCTCAACATGGGATCGATGAACTTCGGGCTGTTCCCGGTGCTCGGGCGCTACACCGAGTTCGAGCACCCGTGGGAAAAGCCGTACCTGGAGGGCACCAAGGACCTGGTGTTCAAGAACACCTTCGCAGACATCGAGTTCATCCTCAAGGCCGGCACCGACAACGGCACGAAGTTCGAGTTCGAGTGTTACGACACGGCCCACCTGTACAACCTGGCGCATTTCCTGGACCGCAAGCTGGCGACGCCGCCGCTGTTCGTGCAGACGGTGTTCGGCATCCTGGGCGGCATCGGCACCCATGCGGACGACGTCTCGCACCTGAAGCGGACGGCGGACCGGCTGTTCGGCAAGGACTACCTCTGGTCGGTGCTGGGCGCCGGCCGCTCGCAGATGCCGGTCGCCACCATGGCGGCGGCCCAGGGCGGCAATGTGCGGGTCGGGCTGGAGGACTCGCTCTGGGACGGCCCGGGCAAGCTGGCGAAGACCAATGCCGACCAGGTGAAACGCGCCCGGAAGATGCTGGAGGCGCTGGGCCTGGAGATCGCCACGCCCGACGAGGCGCGGGCGATGTTGAAGCTCAAGGGCCGCACCGAAGTAGGCTTCTAGAACCGCGGCTGATCCCCAAACCCGGATCGCTGGATCGCAAATCACGATTGGACGCAGATCGCCGCGGTTTTTAAGCTTCGGCCGACTCGAAGAGCGTCGAACAACAGGAGGCAAACGTGGCGACAGCAGGATCCAGCGCCGTGGGCGCCAAGCCCCGCATCGGCTTCATCGGCCTGGGCATCATGGGCAGCGCCATGACGCAACGCCTGCTCGAACGCGGCTGGAGCGTCACGGTCTGGAACCTGGAGCCGGAAGCGGTTCCTCCCCTCGTCGAGGCGGGCGCTATCGGCGCCGCCACACCGGCCGACGTCACCGCCGCCAGCGACATCGTGATCCTGTGCGTGCTGCACACACAGGCGGTGGAAAGCTGCGTTTTCGGCGCCCAGGGCGTCGCCAAGGCCGCGTCCGCCGGCAAGATCCTGATCGACCACTCCACCGCCGACCCGGCCGCCACCCGCGAGATGGCGGCGCGGCTGCGGCACGCCAGCGGCATGGGCTGGGTCGACGCGCCGGTATCGGGCGGGCCGCTCGCCTCGCGCGCCGGCACGCTCACCGTGATGGCGGGCGGCACCCCACAGGACGTGGCCGCCATCGCGCCGGTGATGCAGGACCTGGCCGCCAACTTCACCCACATGGGCCCGTCCGGCGCCGGCCAGACCACCAAGATGATCAATCAGGCCATCGTCGGCAGCACCTACGTGGTGATGGCCGAGGCGTTGATGATGGCTGAAGCGGCGGGCATCGACGCCGCGAGGCTGCCAGCCTGCCTGGCCGGCGGCCATGCCGACGGCACGTTGCTGAAGGTGCTGTATCCGCAGATGCAGGCCCGCGCATTCGATCCGCCGCGCGCCTACGCGCGGCAGCTGCTCAAGGACCTCAAAGCGGTCAAGGAGTTCTCGCACGGCCTGCACCTCGAACTGCCGATGGTGGAACTGGCGGCACAGCGCTACACCGACTTTGTCGATGCCGGCAACGCCATGCGGGACCCGGCCTCCATCGTCGACTTCTACGTCCGAGAGAAATGAAGTACAAGTTCGACTTCGACAGCGTGCTGGCACAGTGGCCGTTGTTCATGCACGGCGCCTGGCTGACGATCAAGCTGGCCCTGCTGGCAACCGTGCTGGGCTTCACCATCGGCACGCTCTGCGCCATCGGCCGCGGCAGCCCGAACCGCTTCGTCGCCAAGGCCTGCGCCATCTACGTCGAGGTGATCCGCAACACGCCGCTGCTGGTGCAGATCTTCCTGGTCTACTTCGGCCTGGCCAGCGTCGGGCTCAAGGTGCCGGCTTTCATCGCCGCCGTGCTGGCGATGGTGATCAACATCGGCGCCTACACCACCGAGATCATGCGCGCTGGCATCGACTCGATCCACAAGGGCCAGATCGAGGCGGCCGAGTGCCTGGCGCTGTCGCGGGCCCAGATCTACTGGCACGTGATCCTGCGGCCGGCGATGGAGCGGGTCTACCCGGCGCTGACCAGCCAGTTCGTGCTGCTGATGCTGGCCACCTCGATCACTTCGCAGATCTCGGCCGAGGAGCTGACGGCCATCGCCAACCGCGTGCAGTCCGACACCTTCCGCTCGTTCGAGACCTATGTGGTCGTCGCCGTGTTCTACCTGGTGCTCTCGCTGCTGATGCGCATCGGCTTCTGGGGCGTGGGCCAGGCCCTGTTCACCCGGCGCCGCAAGCTCGGCACCACGATGTGATGCTGCTGTCGTGAACCTCTCGTTCAACATCAACCACCTGAACTTCCTGCTGGCAGGGGCCGGCTGGACGCTGGTGCTGTCGCTGATCGCCTTTGTCGGCGGCGGGCTGCTCGGCTTCGGCGTGGCGCTGGCGCGGGTGTCGACATCCAAGCCGCTGCGCTGGCTGTCGCTAGGCTATGTGCAGCTGGTGCAGGGCACGCCGCTGCTGATCCTGATGTTCCTGTCCTACTTCGGCCTGAGCATCTTCGGGTTCAGCCTGCCGGGCATCGTCGCCGCCGGCCTGTCGATGACCATCTACGTCAGCGCCTATATCGGAGAGATCTGGCGCGGCTGCATCGAGGCCGTGCCGCGCACGCAATGGGAAGCGGCCGAGTGCCTGGCATTGAGCGGACCGCAGCGCCTGTTCCTGGTGATCCTGCCGCAGGCGCTGAAGATCGCCACCCCTCCCACCGTCGGCTTCATGGTGCAGATCGTCAAGAACACCTCGCTGGCCTCGGTGGTCGGCTTCGTCGAACTGGCCCGCGCCGGCCAGATCATCAACAACTCGCTGTTCGAGCCCTTCCTGGTCTACATGCTGGTTGCCGGCCTGTATTTCTGCCTGTGCTTTCCGCTGTCGTGGTGGAGCCGGCGGCTCGAAGACAAGCTGCGCGTGGCGCACCGCATCGAGGTGGCGACCGCATGAATGCAAGCAACGGTGACGACATGACGACGATGGTCAGCATGGAGAACGTGCACAAGAGTTTCGGCAGCCTGAAGGTGCTCAACGGCGTGTCGCTGGAAGTGAGGAAGGGCCAGGTGGTGGCCATCGTCGGGCGCAGCGGCTCCGGCAAGAGCACGGCGCTGCGCTGTATCAACCGGCTCGAGCAGATCGACAGCGGGCGGATCCAGGTCTGCCAGCACCGGGTCAGCGATCCTGGCATCGACCTGCGCAGCCTGCGGCGCGACGTCGGCATCGTGTTCCAGAGCTACAACCTGTTTCCGCACCTGACGGCGGCGGAGAACATCGCGCTGGCGCCGCGCCACGCCAAGAAAAAGTCCCGGGCCCAGGCGGCGGAGATCACGCAGCGGGTGCTGAAACAAGTGGGCCTCGAGGACAAGGCCGACAGCTATCCCGAACAGCTCTCCGGCGGCCAGCAACAACGTGTCGCGATTGCCCGCTCGCTGGCGATGGAACCGCAGGTAATGCTGTTCGACGAGGTGACCTCGGCGCTTGACCCGCAGCTCACCGGCGAAGTGCTCAAGGTGATGGAAGACCTGGCGGCCGGCGGCATGACCATGGTGCTGGTCACGCACGAAATGGCTTTCGCCCGCAAGGTGGCCGACCAGGCCATCTTCATGCATGAGGGCAAGGTCTGGGAGACCGGCACTGGCGAGATGCTGCTGGACCCGAAGACGCCCGAATTGAGGCAGTTCGTCGACAACGGCCTTTAGAGCCGAACTCCTATGAATCAGTTGGGGACAGAGCAGTGCTGCGCTTCTGGTCTGTCCCGCAAGGTCACTTTAATCAGTTGGGGACAGAGCAATACGCTGTTCTGGTCTGTCCCGCAAAGTAGTTTTTCAACCCGGAGACAAACCATGAACTTCA
>JAJAZH010000466.1 GCA_026785815.1 Ramlibacter sp.
GCGCAGCGCCCGAACGGTGCTGGAAGTGCTCGGCTACGCGCCGTCCGAGGCGCGCCGCCAGGCATTCAATTTCAGGCGCCACAACATCGCGCTGTTCGAAACCATGTATCCCCATCACAAGGACCGCGCCAAGGTGATCGCGGTGATCAAGCAGGGCCGAGCCCAGCTGGAGGAACAGATGGCCAGCGAACGCGCCCAGCGCGACGCCCAGCTGCAGCGCAGCGGCCGGCCGCCAGGCTGGGGCGAGTGACTGCAGCGCGCACCGCTCTCACGGTCTTCCCGGAGCCTCGAACCCGGATCCAGGGACGTCGAACACAGGGACCGTCGATCAACAAGAAGACGCCCCCGCTTTCTTGTTCACGGGATTCGTATGCGCGCCAGCATGGATGCCGGATCGAGTCCGGCATGACAGCATTGGCACCGCCAGCCGCCCTAGCGCGAGAAAAACCCGTCCCACACCAGCTTCACCCCGGTCAGGAACATGCCGAGGTACACCAGCCGGTAAAACAGCACGGGCTTGATGCGGTGGGCCAGCCTGACGCCGACCCAGACGCCGATTGGTGCGAACGGCAGCAGCGCCAGGGAGGTCGCCATGTTGCGTCCGTCCAGCAGTCCGAGCCACGCGTAGGGCAGCCACTTGCTCAGGTTGATCACCGTGAAGAACACCGCCATGCTCGCCGCGAACACCAGTGGCGGCAGCCGCATCGGGATCACATAGGCGCTGACCGGCGGGCCCCCGGTATGGGCGATGAAACTGGTGAAGCCCGACAAGGTGGTGAGGATCACTCCGACCCATCGGGGTGGAGCGGCGCTGTCCGGTTTGGGCGGCAACAGCAGCCGCTGGGCCAGGAACAGCAGCGTGAAGATCCCGACCAGCCCGGCGACCAGCCGCGCGTCGAGCAGCTTGAACGAGAGCGTGCCGACCACTGTTCCGAGCAGGCCGAACGGCACCAGGAAGCGAAGCAGCTTGCGATCGAAGTGTTTCCAGAACGCCGACAGGCTCAGCAAATCCATCACCAGCAACACCGGCATCAGCATGGCCGCCGCTTGCGGTACGGTCACCGCCAGCGCCATCATCGGCACGGCCAGCGAGCCGAAGCCGGCACCGAACCCGCTCTTGCTGACGCCCAGCATCAGCACCGCCGGAATCGCCACGGCGTAGAACAAGGGGTCGGTAATGAGCGGGAAGTCCACCGAAAAGGCCGAATTATCGCGTCCGGAGACCGTTGGGTGGCCGGGCCGTTTCAGGCGGCGGCTGGAACCAGCTTGAAGTCGTACCTCGCCGTGTAGAAGGGCTTGTCCAGGATGCGGCCGTCGGGTGCCGGGCCTGCAGGGTGCTGGTCGAAGTCGACAACCAGGCTGTCGCGAACCCCGAAGACGGCGTCCGAGTCGAGGTAGGGGCTGTCCGAAACGAAGATGTGCGTGACCAGTCGCTCGTGGCCCGGCGCATTCAGCAGCATGTGCATGTGGCCGGGGCGGTTGGGGTGCCGTCCCATGCGGTGCAGCATGCCGCCGACCGGGCCGTCGTCCGGCACCGGGTAGCAGGACGGTTTGATCGACCAGAAGCGGTAGTTGCCGTCCTGGTCGGTACGCAAGCGCGCCCGCAGCGCCATGGCCGGGTCCGCGCCCTGCTGGAGGTCGTAGAACCCTTCGCCGTCACTCGACCACACATCCAGCGCGCAGTTGGCGATCGGCTTGCCGGCGGTATCCGTGACCCGGCCGTGGTAGTAAGCGGGCTCGCCGGCATGGCCTTGGCCGATGTCGGCCCCCAGCTCCAGTTCGGGCGCGCCGTCCCGATAGAACGGGCCCCGCACCGTGGCCTCGGTCGGCCGCCCGGCGTCGGTCTTGTCCCTGAGCGCGGCGGCGACCCGGGCCTGCTCGATCGCCACCACCAGCATCGAGATGCCCAGCGTATCCGACAGCAGGATGAATTCCTGCCGTTTTTCGTCGCACATCTTGCCGGTCGCGGTCAGGAACTCGATCGCCGCCATCCATTCGTCCGGCGCGAGTTGGACCTCGCGCGCGAAGGCGTGCGCGTGTTTGACCAGCGCGCTCATGACCTGCTGGAAGCGCGGCTCCCTGCAATCGGCCATGCGGCCGATGACGGCCTGCGCCAGCTCTTGCGCTTCAAGTTGGGCCATGGTGCTTGTCTCCGTCGTTCAAGGGATCTCGTGATGATCCAAGGCTGCGGCAGCCCTGCGTGGCAATCGGGGCCGTCGACTGACTGACACCCTGACAACCGGCCAGTATCGTTCACGACGTCGCTCTGGCCCGACACCGTTGAGTTGCCGTCCTACAAAGTTGTTAGTCGCTTTTCCTTAGGATGGCCCCTGTTTTTACGGTCGCCTCATGAAAGACAAGAAAAAAGTGATTCTCTGGTTCGTTGCCGGCTTCGCCGCCGCCCTGGTCCTGACCTTCCTCGTCCTGAACCTGTCGCTCGGCGAGAAAAAGATCGAACGCCAGCTGGCGCGCCACTATGGCTCGGGCGATGCGCAGTTCCAGTACGAGATGGGAACCCTGCTCGGCCCGCCGATCCTGGACGGCAACAAGACCCAGACGCTGGTGAACGGCGACCAGATTTTCCCGTCGATGCTGCAGGCCATCGCGGCGGCACGCGAGACCATCACCTTCGAAAGCTACATCTATTGGTCCGGCGACATCGGCAAGGCTTTCGCCGACGCGCTGGCCGAGCGGGCACGTGCCGGGATCAAGGTCAACGTCCTGCTGGACTGGGCCGGCAGCGCCAAGATGGAAGACAGCCTGCTCGAGCAGCTGAAATCATCCGGCGTCAAGTTCCAGCGCTTCCACGAGCCCAAGTGGTACCACCTCGGGCGGTTGAACAACCGGACTCACCGCAAGCTCCTGGTCGTCGACGGTCGCGTTGGCTTCACCGGCGGCGTCGGAATCGCTCCGCTGTGGACGGGTAACGCACAGGACAGCGAACATTGGCGCGACAACCACTACCGGGTCGAAGGCCCGGTCGTCGGGCAGATGCAGGCGGTGTTTCTCGACAACTGGATCAAGGCCTCGGGCGAAGTGTTGCACGGCCCGACCTACTTTCCGAGGTTGCAGAAGGTTGGAGATCAGTCAGCCCACATGTTCTCCAGTTCGCCCACCGGCGGCGCCGAAAGCATGCAGTTGATGTACCTGATGGCGATCACAGCGGCTGACCGCACCATCGACCTTGCCAGCGCCTACTTCGTTCCCAACGAAATCACCCGCTCGACGATGGTCAAGGCCCTCAAGCGCGGCGTCAAGATCCGGATCATCGTGCCGGGCCCGTTCACCGATGCCGACACCGTCGCCAATGCATCGAAGGCGACCTGGGGCGAATTGCTGGACGCAGGGGCCAAAATCTACGAATACCAGCCGACCATGTACCACTGCAAGGTGATGGTCGTCGACGGCAGCATCAGCTCGGTCGGATCGACGAACTTCGACCAACGCTCCTTCAGCCTGAACGACGAGGCCAACCTGAACCTGTACGACCAGGGTTTCGCCCGGGAGCAGACCCGCATTTTCGAGCAGGACCTGGCCCGCAGCCGCGAGTACACGGCGGCCGAATGGCACTCGCGGCCGCTGTGGGACAAGGCCAAGGAACGCTTTGCCAGCCTGTTTTCTTCGCAGCTCTGAGGACGCGGGCGACGCACGCCGTCGCCCTGATCAGGCGTCGACGAACCGGTTCTCGATCTCACCCAGTCCGTCGATCGCGATCCGCACCGAGTCGCCGGCCTGAAGCCACCTTGGCGGGGTCATTCCCATGCCCACGCCCGAAGGGGTTCCGGTGGCGATCAGGTCGCCGGGATACAGCGTGATTCCGCGCGAACAGGTTTCGATCAGGCTGGGCAGGTCGAAGATCAGGTCGGTGGTCAGCGCGTCCTGGCGCAGGTCGCCGTTGACCCAGCAACGAACCCGGGTGTCGCTGCCATTGAGTTCGTCCGCGGTCACGATCCAGGGGCCCATCGGGCAGAACGTGTCGAACGACTTGCCCAGGTCCCACTGCTGGTGGCGGATCTGCACGTCGCGCGCGGTGACGTCGTTGATGATGGTGTAGCCGAACACATGCGACATCGCCTTTTCGCGCGGAATGTTGCGGCCGCCCTTGCCAATCACGATCGTCAGTTCGGCCTCGTAATCGATCTGGGTGGACACCTCGGCCGGGGGCATCACGACGGCAGCCGTCGGCCCGATGACGGATTCCGGCACCTTGCTGAAGATGATCGGCCAGCTCGTGGTATCCGCCGTGTTGTTCTTGAAAACCGAAGCCGAAAGCTCCTTGGCATGGGCGTGGTAGTTGCGCCCGACGCACCAGAGGTTGCGCCGGGGCACCGGAATCGGCGCCTCGAGCTGCACGCTGTCCAGCGCCAGCGCCGCGCCAGTTGTCCCGGGGATCTTGCCGCCGGCGGCGACGCGCTCGATCAGCGACAGCATGCCGCGGTCGCCGCTGCCAGTGGGCAGGTCCAGCGCAGTGATGGTGCGGCCATCGACGGCGACCTGGCCGACCAAGCGTCGCCCCCCATGGCTGAAAGTTGCAAACCTCATTGGCTTTCCTTCTTGATGGTCCGGGTTCCACGCACCAATGCCAACGGGTGCGCGCCAGGCCTGATTATGAAGTGGCTTGGGGACTACAAGAGCACGGCCGGGCCCGCCGTAAGCTGTTGCGCTCGATCAGCAACGACTGGAGGCAGCAATGAACGGTAATCTACTGGGACAGGTCCTCGCCGGCGTGTTCGGCAACGCGCTGCAGGGCCGCCAGTCCGGTGGGCTTGGTGAGCTGGGCGGTGGGCTGGGCGGCGGGCTGGGCAACGCCGGGTTGGGCGCGGTGCTCGGCGGCATGCTGGGTCGCGGCCGCTCGCCGATGGGACGCGGCTCGGCGTTGGGCGGCGGCGGCGCCTTGATCGGCATGTTGCTGCCATTGGCCATGCAATGGGTGCAGCGCAATGGAGGCGTCGGCGCGGTCCTGAACCGGGTGCGGCAAAAGGGGTACAGCCAGCAAGCCGCCTCCTGGGTGTCGACCGGGCCGAACGAAGCGATCGATTCGCAGGCGATCGGCGACGTGGTTGGAAACGATGAACTCTCGCGCCTGTCGCAGCAGCTCCATGTGCCGCAGGAAGAGGTCGCCAGCGGCTTTGCCGAGATCCTGCCCGAGGTGGTCAACCAGCTGACGCCCGACGGCCAGCTGGCGCCGGACGCGAACAGCGTGTTCGACGGTGGCTTGGCCGAACTGCAAGCGCTGATGCGCGAACAGCCGTTGAGCTGACGCGCAACGCGCCGGGCGATCAGCGCTCGGGCCCAATCTCCGCCTGCGACTCCATCAGACCCGTTCGAGAATGACGGCGATGCCCTGGCCGACCCCGATGCACATGGTGCACAGGGCGTAGCGACCCCCGCTCCTGTGCAACTGGTTCACTGCGGTCGTCGCCAGCCGCGCGCCCGAGGCGCCAAGCGGATGGCCCAGCGCGATCGCGCCGCCGTTCGGGTTGACGCGGACATCGTCGTCCTGCAGACCGAGCAGGCGCAGCACCGCCAGTCCCTGCGCCGCGAAGGCTTCGTTGAGTTCGATGACGTCGATCTGCTCGAGCTTCAGCCCGGTGAGTGCGAGCACCTTCAGGGTCGCCGGAGCCGGTCCGATGCCCATGACGCGCGGCGGCACGCCGGCGGTGGCCATGCCAACGACGCGGGCGCGCGGCGTCAGCCCCTGCCGGGCAGCGGTGGTCTCGTCGGCCAGCAACAGCGCGCAGGATCCGTCGTTGACGCCGCTCGCGTTACCGGCAGTCACCGTGCCGTCCGGTCGCACCACGCCCTTGAGCCTGGCCAGGGAATCAAACGTGGTTTCGCGCGGATGTTCATCCTTGCCGACGACGATGGGGTCGCCCTTTTTCTGCTCGATCGTCACCGGCGCGATCTCGCCGTCGAAGAAGCCGGCTTTCTGCGCTGCCACCGCCTTCAACTGCGATGCCAGTGCCATCCGGTCCTGCGCATCGCGCCCGATCTTGTGGTCGGTTGCCACGTTCTCGGCGGTCTCCGGCATCGAGTCCACGCCGTACAACTCCTTCATTCGCTGGTTGACGAAGCGCCAGCCGATGGTGGTGTCGTACACCGTGTTGGTCCGCGAGAAAGCGCTTTCCGCCTTCGGCATGACGAAGGGCGCGCGGCTCATGCTCTCGACGCCGCCGGCGATCATGAGCATGGCCTCGCCGGCCTTGATCGCGCGCGCGGCGGTGCCGATCGCATCCAGTCCGGAGCCGCACAGGCGGTTGAGCGTGGCGCCGGGCACTTCGATCGGCAACCCGGCCAGCAGGCTCGCCATGTGCGCGACGTTGCGGTTGTCCTCGCCGGCCTGGTTGGCGCAGCCGTAGATCACGTCGTCGAGCGCCTGCCAGTCGACGCCGGGATTGCGCGCCATCAGCGCCTTCAGTGGAATCGCGCCCAGGTCGTCGGTGCGGATCGAAGACAACGCTCCGCCGTAGCGACCGAAAGGCGTGCGGATGGCGTCGCAGATGAAAGCATGTCGTGTCATGGGAGTCTCCGGTTCAGGCGGCAATCGGCAGCCCGATGATTTTTTCCAGTTCAGCGTGGCCGAGGCCTTCGACCGTGTCGACCAGCCTGAGGCCCTGCGGGGTGCACTCCAGCGTCGCAAGATCGGTATAGATGCGCTTCACGCAGCCGATACCGGTCAGCGGATAGCTGCACTGCGCCACCACCTTGCTTTCGCCCTGGCGAGTCAGCAGGTCCATCATCACCCAGGTCTCCTTGGCGCCGATGGCCAGGGCCATGGCGCCGCCGACCGCCGGGATCGCATCCTTGTCGCCGGTGTGCCAGTTCGCCAGGTCGCCCTGGGCCGAGACCTGGAACGCGCCCAGCACGCAGATGTCGAGGTGGCCGCCTCGCATCATCGCGAAGCTGTCGGCGTGGTGAAAGAAGGCGCCACCCGGCAACAGCGTCACCGGCTGCTTGCCGGCATTGATCAGGTCGTAGTCTTCCTCGCCGTCGGGCGGGGCCGGGCCCATGCCCAGGATGCCGTTCTCGCTGTGGAGCACGACTTCCATCGCACTGGGCAGGTGGTTGGCCACCAGGGTCGGCATCCCGATGCCAAGGTTGACATAGGCGCCGTCGCGGATGTCCTGCGCCACTCGCTGCGCCAGTTGGTCCTTGGTTCTTCTCGCGTGGCTCATCGATTCGCCTTTCTTTCTTTAATCAGTTGGGGCCAGAGCTGATCTAAATCCTCCCGCCACTGTGGCGACACGATCGATCCTCACGATCTTGCTGACAAAGATGCCGGGCGTGACGATCGCTTCCGGGTCCAGCGCGCCAAGCTCGGCGATCTCATGAACCGAGGCGATGGTGCGTCGGGCGCCCATCGCCATCACCGGGCCGAAATTGCGCGCCGCCTGCCGGAACAAGAGGTTGCCCCAGCGGTCGCCCCGCTCCGCCTGGATCAAGGCGACGTCGCCGTAGATCGGGTGCTCGAGCACAAAATGCCGTCCGTTGATTTCGCGGGTTTCCTTGCCCCGGGCCAGTTCGGTGCCGTAGCCGGTGGGAGTGAAGAAAGCACCGATGCCGGCGCCGGCGGCACGGATCCGCTCGGCCAGGTTGCCCTGCGGCACCAGTTCGAGTTCGAGCTTGCCGCTGCGGTAGAGCGCGTCGAACACATGGCTGTCGGCCTGCCGCGGAAAACTGCAGACGATCTTGCGAACGCGACCGGTCTTGAGCAGCGCCGCCAGTCCGGTGTCGCCGTTGCCGGCGTTGTTGTTAACGACGGTGAGCTCTTTCGCGCCCTGCTCGATCAACCCGTCGATCAGTTCATTGGGAATTCCGGCGGTACCGAAGCCGCCGATGAGGATGGTCGATCCATCCTCGACGCCCGAAAGCGCCTGCGCCACCGTGGCGGCAATTTTGTCGATCATGCGAATGTCCTGGCCAGCGTGGCGGCCCGGTTGCGGAAAGCAGCCGACCGCGCCGAAGCGGATTCTAGGACCACACCCGCCCGCGCCCCGGACCGGCCAAACCCGCGTGCTACGCTCGATTCCGCAATGTTCAACCCCTCGCAAGCGGACGTCCGCCGCTTCTTCTGTGCGGTGCGGGCCAAGATCGCGACCGGACTCCCCATGGACGCGCTGGAAACATTGGCCGGCCAATGGCTGCAGGAACATCCCGAGTACCAGCCGGAGGTCGCGGACAGCGATGCCGCAGTCGCCCGGAACTACGACGGCGCCGATGGGCAGAGCAATCCTTTTTTGCACCTCTCGATGCACCTGTCGATCAGCGAGCAATGCTCGATCGACCAGCCGCGCGGCATCCGGCAGGCGGTCGAGTTGTTGGCCGCGCGCCGCGGTTCAGTGCACGAAGCGCATCACGAAGCGATGGAATGCCTGGGCCGGATGCTGTGGGAAAGCCAGCGCGCCGGCCAGCCGCCGGACGGTGCCGCTTACGTCGACTGCGTGCAGCGCCGCGCGACGCGAGACTGACAGCCGGTTAGCGGAACCTGGCTTGCGGCCGGGTCTGCAACTCGCCTTCGAGCGAGCTGACGTACTTCGACAAGGCCTTGAGTTCGTCGTTGCTGAACTGCCGGGCGATGGCACTCATCACTGCATTGTTGCGGCCTGACGTCGGGTTGTTCTCGATCTTGTAGGCCTTGAGCGCGACAAACAGATAGTCGGAATGCTGGCCGGCGATCTTGGGATAGCTCGGGTCGATCGGCTTGGAGAAGTTGGCGCCGTGGCAAGAAGCGCAGGCAGCCTTTTGCAGCAAGGCCGCGACTTTGGCGTTCGGTTCCCGGCTGGCCGTCGCGGCCGGGGCCCTGGCGCCTTCCTTGCCATTCAGCTCGTAGTAAGCGGCGATGTCGCTCATGTCCTGGTCGGACAGCGCGGAGGCGATGCCACGCATCGTCGGGTGCTTGCGGTCACCCGCCTTGTAGGCATTGAGCGCCGCCACGATGTACTTCGCGCTCTGGCCCGAAATCATCGGCACCCGGTAGACCTCGGGAAAGCTGGCCTGGTAGCCCGGAATGCCATGGCAGCCGATGCAGACCGCCACCTTGGCCTGCACGGTCTTGGCTCCCGTCGGCGCCTGGGCCGGGACTGCAGCGGCCATTGGCGCCGGCGCCGCGACCGGAGCCTGCGCTGGGGACTGCGAATAGGCGAGACCGGTCACGCAAGCGACAGCCAGGGCGAAAAGCGGAGTCAACAACTTGGTCATTTTGCGAGCACAATCCGGTGAGGGTTCTGATGTCAAATCAACCTTTGATTATAGCCAGCGCCACCCAGGCGCCCGACCCTCCAAATCCTCTCCCGAATTCCACCCATGAAGTTCCAAGGCTCACAGAACTACGTCGCCACGCAGGACCTGATGCTGGCGGTGAATGCCGCCATCACTCTCAAGCGGCCGCTGCTCGTGAAGGGCGAACCTGGCACCGGCAAGACCATGCTGGCCGAGGAAGTGGCCCAGGCGCTGGACATGCCGCTGCTGCAGTGGCACATCAAGTCGACCACCAAGGCACAACAGGGTCTCTACGAATACGACGCGGTCAGCCGGCTGCGTGATTCGCAGCTGTCCGACGTGGACGGAGGCGAACGGGTCAAGAACATCCACAACTACATCCTGAAAGGCGTGCTGTGGCAGGCGTTCACGGCCGAGCAGCCGGTGGCCCTCCTGATCGACGAGATCGACAAGGCCGACATCGAATTCCCGAACGACCTGCTGCGCGAGATCGACCGGATGGAGTTTTATGTCTACGAGACACGGGAACTGGTCAAGGCGCGCAACCGGCCGCTGGTCTTCATCACCTCCAACAACGAGAAGGAACTGCCAGACGCATTCCTGCGCCGCTGCTTCTTTCACTACATCAAGTTTCCCGACGCCGACACCATGCGCC
>JAJAZH010000467.1 GCA_026785815.1 Ramlibacter sp.
GGCGCTTGTTTGGCCTAGGCCCTGTCCACACTATTGTGGGCGCCCCGACCGGCCGCAAGCGGGGGGCAACCTCGCCCCCCGCCGCCGCCCGCATCGACTTGCGGGCAAGGCGGGTAACGACGAGTGACGCCCGATTCAGCCCGTTCCCTGCGGGTTGCAGCCAAAAAGGCCATGCGCCGCGTTACAAAGCCTTGCCGGGGGGCGACCCCGGCTGCGTTTTGCGCCTTGCGCATGACCTTTTTGACGAGCAACGCGTCCTCCAAAAATAGTGTGAACAGGCCCTGGTGTCCGAGCCCCTGCGCGACGGTGCCATGGTGAGATGGTGCGATGCAGTCAAGCCTGATTGACGTTAACGTCAACGTCAGATGTAATCCGCGTCGATCACTGCGCATTTCCATGGCCACCACGACCTACACCATCAGCGACCTGGCGAAGGAGTTCGACCTCACCACCCGCGCCATGCGGTTCTACGAGGACATGGGCCTGCTGCAACCGGAGCGCTCCGGCCCGGCCGGCCGCAGCCGCATCTACAGTGCCCGCGACCGGACCCGGCTGAAGCTGACCCTGCGGGCCAAGCGGCTCGGGCTGTCGCTGACCGAGGCCAGGGAACTGATCGACATGTACGACAGCCCGCGCGACACCGGGCCGCAACTGCGCAAGTTCCTGGCGATCCTGGCGCAGCACCGCCGCCAGGTGGAAGAGCAGCTGGCCGACCTGCAGGCCAACCTGGAGGAAGTGCGGGCCCATGAGCGGGAAGCGCGCGTCCTGCTGACCCGGACCGAGAAGGTCAAGCAGGCATCGTTGACGTTAACGTCAACCTCAATCCCCGCAGCGCGGCGGCGTCCATTGACACTTGAAGGAGGCAAACCATGAACCTTCCCGGCCTCAATTTCCAGCTCGGCGACGACATCGACGCTTTGCGCGACGCGGTCTACGAATTCGCCCGGGTCGAGATCGCGCCGCGCGCGGCCCGGCTCGACGCCGACGACCAGTTTCCGATGGACCTGTGGCGCAAGATGGGCGAGCTCGGCGTGCTGGGCATCACCGTACCCGAGGAATTTGGCGGTGCCGGCATGGGCTACCTGGCCCACATGATCGCAATGGAAGAAATCTCGCGGGCCTCGGCTTCGGTGGGCCTCTCGTACGGCGCCCACAGCAACCTGTGCGTCAACCAGATCAAGCGCAACGGCAGCGACGAACAGCGCCGCAAGTACCTGCCGAAGCTGATTTCCGGCGAGCACGTCGGCGCCCTTGCGATGAGCGAGTCGGGCGCCGGCAGCGATGTGATCAGCATGAAGCTGAAGGCCCAAGACAAGGGTGGCTATTACCTTCTCAATGGCAGCAAGTTCTGGATCACCAACGGCCCGGACGCCGACACGCTGGTGGTCTACGCCAAGACCGAGCCAGAAGATGGCCCCCACGCTTCGCTGCCCCCCGAGGGGGCTGTTTTGCCTTGGGGCGGCCCGGCGGCAAAACGAGGCGCGAATCACATTACCGCGTTCATCGTGGAAAAGGGCATGAAGGGCTTCTCGGTCGCGCAGAAACTCGACAAGCTGGGCATGCGCGGATCGCACACCGGCGAGCTGGTGTTCGAGAACGTCGAAGTGCCGGCGGCCAACGTGCTGGGCAGCCTGAACGGCGGCGCCAGGGTGCTCATGAGCGGCCTCGATTACGAGCGTGCGGTGCTGGCGGCGGGGCCAATCGGCATCATGCAGGCGGTGATGGACAACGTCGTGCCGTACATCCATGACCGCAAGCAGTTCGGCCAGAGCATCGGCGAGTTCCAGCTGGTCCAGGGCAAGGTCGCCGACATGTACACCGTGCTGCAGGCCGGGCGCGCCTTCTGCTACACGGTCGGCAAGAACCTGGACCTGCTGGGCAGCGAGCATGTGCGGCAGGTGCGCAAGGACTGCGCCTCGGTGATCCTGTGGTGCGCCGAGAAGGCGACCTGGATGGCCGGCGAGGGCATCCAGGTCTTCGGCGGCAACGGCTACATCAACGACTACCCGCTCGGCCGCCTGTGGCGCGACGCCAAGCTGTACGAGATAGGCGCCGGCACCAGCGAGATCCGCCGCATGCTGATCGGCCGCGAGCTGTTTGCGGAGACGAGGTGAGCGAGCTGCCGCCCACCCTCGCCGGCGCGCGCTGCGTGCTGCGCGCGTTGCGCGCCGACGATGCGCCGGCGCTGCAGCGGCATGCCGACGACGAGGCGGTGTGGCGCAACCTGTTCGAAGGCTTCCCCCGGCCGTACACGCTGGCCGACGCGCAGGCATGGTGCGAGGGCGGCTGGCGCATCTCGGGCGCCGTGTGGGCCATCACCGTCGACGGCGAACTGGTCGGCTGCATCAGCGTTCGCCCGGACCAGGGCTGGCTGCGCTGCAACGCCGAGGTGGGCTACTGGATCGGACAGTCGTTCTGGCGCCGCGGCATCACCTCCGAAGCACTGAAGCTGGTCGCCGACTGGGCATTCGCGCGCGACGGCGGGCTGACCCGTCTGTACGCGCCGGTCTTCGCGTGGAACGAAGGATCGCAAGGCGTGGCCCGCTCCTGCGGCTTCCAGCTCGAAGGACAGATGCCCATGAGCGCAATCAAGGCCGGGCAGGTGATCGACCGGGTCGTATACGCACGCTATCGTCACGAGGCGGCGGCATGAGCCGCCCGGCCGCTCCGAAGGCGAATACCGCAGCCCTTGGGGCGGAGGTTACCCAATGAGCGCGGCCATCGTCGCGGTCGGCGGCGGCGGCTTCCTGATGGAGGACACCCGCGGGCTGCAGGAAAACTACCTCCTGTCCCTGCTGCGGCCGCGCTCCGGGCCGCCGCGCGTGCTGTATCTCGGCACCGCCAATGGCGACGGCGAGCGGGCGCAACTTCGTTTCATGCGACTGTTCACCGAGTTAGGCTGCCGCCCCGACACGCTCGCCTTCTTCCCCTACGACATGAAGCGGGATTACGCCCGCGCCGTGCGTGACGCGGATCTGGTGTACGTCGGCGGCGGCAATACCGTGGCGATGGTGGCCGTGTGGCGGGAGTTCGGTTTCGATGCAGCCCTGCGCGCGGCCTGGGACAACGGCACGGTGCTGGCCGGCATCAGCGCCGGCGCCAACTGCTGGTTCGCGCAGTACGTCACCGACAGCGTGCCCGGTGGCGGCGTGTGCTCCGGCCTGGGCTGGATCGATGCCACCTTCTGCCCGCACCTGGACGGCGAGGCGTGGCGGCAGCCGAGCCGGGCGCGCGCGCCGCGACGCCCGGCCTACGGCGCCCCTGACGGGGTGTTGCTGCGCTTCGAACAAGGGCGCTGCCTGGAAGCCGTGACCGATCGGCCCGGTCTCGCGGCCGTCGAGGTCAACCCGGCTGGCGAGCTCGCTGCGGTTCCGACCCGGTTGCTGTAAAATAATTACTTTGTAATTACTTCTTCATGGGGCATCACGTGCAAACGCAAATTATCCAGATCGGAAATTCGCTCGGCCTGCGGCTGCCGAAGGCGGTTCTGGATTCGCTTCAACTCAAGCGCGCCTCGCCCCTGAGCATCAAGGCGAAGGGCGACAGCATCATCCTGAGCCCGGTCCGCGCGCCGCGCTCGGGTTGGTCGGACGCTTTTGCAGCTGACGCGGGCCGCAGCGAGGACCTTTGGAACGGCCTTCCTGCCCCCGAAGCTTGGGACAACTAGCATGGCCGGCGCACGCTTTCCAATGCAAGGAGAGGTCTGGTGGGTCAATCTGGACCCCACTGTCGGCAAGGAGATCAAAAAGCGTCGTCCGTGTCTCATTGTCTCGCCCGACGACATGAATGCACACCTGGGGACGGTCATTGCGGCTCCGATCACCAGCACCATTCGGGTCTGGCCGACTCGCCTGGCAATCACGCTGCAACGTCAAAGGAGTTCCATTGCGCTCGATCAAATTCGCACCATCGACGGATCGCGTCTGATCCGCAAGATGACGCGCATCGACCCCGAGCCCGCGCTCGGTGTGCTGCGCGAAATGTTCGCCTGATCTCGCTCCCGGAACCGTCGAGCCCTGCGGATGACGAATCACTTCCCTGCGCGCCGATGAGAAAATGAACAGCCGCTGCGCCGTCCGCGCTCCCTCATTCGTTATTTGTCATGCGCCGCGAAGCGCGCGTCATTCGTCATCATGATCAAAGCCAACATCTCCGACCTGTTCGACCACAACCGTGCTTGGGCTGCGCAAATGGAGCGCGAGCGGCCGGGCTTCTTCACCAGGCTGGTCAAGCAGCAGTCGCCGCGCTACATGTGGATCGGCTGCTCGGACAGCCGGGTGCCGGCCAACCAGATCACCGGGCTCGATCCGGGCGAAGTGTTCGTGCACCGCAACATCGCCAACATCGTCGTCCACTCCGACCTCAACGCGCTGTCGGCGATTCAGTTCGCGGTGGAACGGTTGAAGGTGGAACACATCATGGTGGTCGGCCACTACGGCTGCGGCGGCGTGCAGGCGGCACTCGAGAGCGCCCGCATCGGCCTGGCCGACAACTGGATCCGCCATATCCAGGACGTGCGCGACCGGCACCGTTCCCTGCTGGAAAGCCTGCCCGAGCACCGGCGCGCCGACGCGCTGTGCGACCTGAACGTGATCGAACAGGTGGTCAACGTCTGCGTCAGCACCGTGATGGTCGACGCCTGGACCACCGGCCAGAAGGTCAGCATCCACGGCTGGGCCTTCGGCGTGCACGACGGCTTGCTGCAGGACCTGAAGATGACGGTGGCCAGCCCCGATGCGATGGACCAGCTGTATCGCGACGCAGTCGACGGCGTTTGGGCGGCACACGCGTGAGAGCTGCTACCCTCGCTGCGTTCGCTCGGGTCAATCGTGTGAACAGGCCCTAGCGTGGCCACCTTTCCGCAGCGCCTCGATTCGCCACTGGCCTACGACATCGCCAAGGCGATGATGGACGGCTTCAACCGGCACTACCGCCTGTTCCGAACCGAGTCGGCGCGCGCCAAGCATCGCTTCGAGACGGCCGACTGGCACGGCCAGCAACGGGCCCAGCGCGAGCGGATCGAGTTCTACGACCTGCGGGTCAAGGAGGCGACGGCGCGGCTGGAGAAAGAATTCAAGGCCGGCGAGCAGCCGATGGACGTCTGGCAGCAGGTCAAGCTGCACTTCATCGGCCTGCTGGTCGATCACCTCCAGCCCGAACTGGCCGAGACCTTCTTCAACTCGGTCACCACCAAGATCCTGCACCGCACCCACTTCCAGAACGACTTCATCTTCGTGCGGCCGGCGGTGAGCACCGAGTACATCGAGAACGACGAGCCCGCGGCCACGCCGACCTACCGCGCCTACTATCCCAGCCGCGACACCCTGCGCGCGACCATCCTGCAGATGGTTGAACACTTCGCGCTGCAGACGCCGTTCGAGGATCTCGAGCGCGACACCGGCTTCGTGCTGGAGGCGATGAGCGCGCGCCTGGCGCAGGTGAAGCTGCGCGCCAACTTCCAGATCCAGGTGCTGTCCAGCCTGTTTTTCCGCAACAAGGGTGCGTACGCGGTCGGCAAGATCATCAACGGCTTCAACGAGGTGCCGTTCGCGTTGCCGATCCTGCATAAACCGGCGTCGCCGGGCCGCCCCCAGACGACCGGGCTCCCTTCGGGGGACGACGCCGAAGGCGTCCAGGGGCTCAATGAACCCGGCAAGCTCGTGATCGACGCCTTTCTGTCCGGCGAGGACGACCTGCAGGGGCTGTTCAGTTTCGCGCGCGCCTACTTCATGGTCGACATGGACGTGCCGAGCGCCTATGTGCAGTTCCTGCGCTCGCTGATGCCGCGCAAGCCGCGCAACGAGATCTACAACGCGCTCGGGCTGGCCAAGCAGGGCAAGACGCTGTTCTACCGGGATTTCCTTTATCACCTGCGCCACTCCAGCGACAAGTTCAGGATCGCGCCCGGCATCAAGGGCATGGTGATGCTGGTGTTCGACCTGCCGTCGTTTCCCTATGTCTTCAAGCTGATCAAGGATTTCTATCCGCCGCCCAAGGACACCACGCGCGAGAAGATCAAGGGCAAGTACTTGCTGGTCAAGCAGCACGACCGCGTCGGCCGGATGGCGGACACGCTCGAGTACAGCGAAGTGGCTTTTTCCAGGGACCGGTTCGAGGACGAGCTGATCGAGGAGATCCGCAAGTTCGCGCCCAGCCAGCTGGAGATCGGGGACCGCGATGGCGACGGCAAGGAGGAGGTGGTGATCAAGCACCTCTACATCGAGCGCCGCATGATCCCGCTCAACATCTATCTGCAGGAAGCCTTCGACGCCGGCGCCGGCAGCGAGAGCCCGGCGGCCCAGCATGCGCGCGGCCAGATCGAGCAGGCGGTGATCGAGTACGGCAATGCGATCAAGGACCTGGTCGCCGCCAACATCTTTCCCGGCGACATGCTGTGGAAGAACTTCGGCGTGACGCGCAACGGCAAGGTGGTGTTCTACGACTATGACGAGATCGAGTACATCACCGACTGCAATTTCCGCCAGGTGCCGCAGCCGCGCAACGAGGAAGAGGAGATGGCGGGCGAGGTCTGGTACAGCGTCGGGCCGAGGGATGTGTTCCCCGAGACCTTCGCGCCATTCCTGCTGGGCAATCCGGTGGTCAGGGACGTGTTCATGAAGCATCACGCCAACCTGCTCAGCGCCGCTTTCTGGCAGGTCCACAAGGAGCGGATCCAGGGCGGCTACGTGTACGACGTCTTCCCGTACGAGCGCGAGAAACGCTTCGGTCGGCGGCGCAAGCCGGAGCTGGTGCAATGACGCGCCCCGACCAGCCGAAAGTGCAGGCGCAGTGAGCGCACGAGACGCCTGGGAGTACGCGAGCTTCGTGGTCACGGCGCTAGGCCTGCCGGTCGCCATCCTGTTCTTCGCCTGGGACCAGCGCAATGAGCGGGACAACGAAGAGGAGGCGGCCTACCAGCTGCTCTCCGACGCCTACAACGACTTCCTGGAGGTGGTGCTGGCGCATCCGGACCTGCACCTGCGCACCAACGAGCCGCTGCTCGATCCGAGCATCGAGCAGACCGAGCGCATGCTGGTGATTTTCGATATGCTGATTTCGCTGTTCGAGCGGGCCTACCTGGTCGCGTACAAGCCGAGAATGGGCGAGACCGAGGCGCGGCGCTGGAACAGCTGGGACGACTACATGCGCGAATGGTGCCACCGCGACGATTTCTACAGCGCCCTGCCCAGGCTGCTGCGCGGCGAGGATCCGGAGTTCCAGCAGTACATCCGGCGCATCGCCCATGAAGAGCGCGGCGTCCCCATGCCCAGCCAATGATCAATTGAAGGAGCACACCATGTCTGAATCCATCGTCATCGTCGGCGCTGCCCGCACCCCCATGGGCGGCTTCCAGGGCGACTTTTCCTCGTTGTCCGCGCACGATCTCGGCGGCGCCGCGATCCGGGCCGCGGTCGAGCGCGCGGGAATCCCGTCGGATGCTGTCGGCGAAGTGCTGTTCGGCAACTGCCTGATGGCCGGCCAGGGCCAGGCCCCGGCGCGCCAGGCGGCCTTCAAGGGTGGACTGCCCAAGAGCGCCGGCGCGGTGACGCTGTCCAAGATGTGCGGCTCCGGCATGAAGGCGGCGATGTTCGCCAACGACATGCTGCTGGCCGGCAGCCACGAAGTGATGGTGGCCGGCGGCATGGAGAGCATGACCAATGCGCCCTACCTGTTGCTCAAGGGCCGCGGCGGCTACCGCATGGGCCACGACCGGATCTACGACCACATGATGCTGGACGGCCTCGAAGACGCCTATGAAGCCGGCCGCTCGATGGGCACTTTTGGCGAGGAGTGCGCCGCCAAATACAACTTCAGCCGCGAGGCGCAGGACGCCTTTGCGACCGCAAGCGTCAAGCGGGCCAAGGCGGCGACGGAATCTGGCGCTTTCGCTGTCGAGATCACGCCGGTCACGGTGAAGGATCGGACCGGCGAGCGCGTGATCGCGATCGACGAGGGCCCGGGCAAGGTCAAGCTCGACAAGATCGCCACCCTGAAGCCGGCGTTCAAGAAGGACGGCACCATCACCGCCGCCAGCAGCTCCAGCATCAACGACGGCGCCGCGGCGCTGGTGATGATGAAGGAGAGCACGGCGCAGCGGCTGGGCGTCAAACCGCTGGCCCGCATCGTCGCCCATGCCATGCACGCGCAAGAACCCAACTGGTTCACCACCGCGCCGGTCGGCGCAACCCAGAAGCTGCTGGCCAAGGCTGGCTGGAAGGCGGGCGACGTCGACCTGTGGGAGGTGAACGAAGCGTTTGCCGTGGTGCCGATGGCGCTGATGGAAGAGCTGAAGATCGGCCACGACATTGTCAATGTCAACGGCGGCGCCTGCGCGCTCGGCCACCCGATCGGCGCATCCGGCGCCCGCATCATGGTGACGCTGATCCATGCGTTAAAGGCTCGCGGCGGCAAGCGCGGCGTCGCCACGCTGTGCATCGGCGGCGGTGAGGCGACGGCAGTGGCCATCGAATTGATCTGACCAGGGCTGTCATCCCGGGCTCGACCCGGGATCCAGACGTTGGCGCGCCAGCCCGTGGATCCCGGATCATGTCCAGATCATGTCCGGGATGACAACAAAGGAATAAGACCATGCAGGTCTGCCAGATCTACGAAGGCACATCGGAAGTGCAGTTGATCGTCATCAAGCGGGCTTTGAAGCTGCCGGCGTGAAACGTGATCCTTGCAATTCATGGAATGAATATCCATAATTGCAAGGATGTTCGACCGTCGCCTGTTCCCTGTCCTGCTGGCCGACATCGATGAAGCGCCGGCGGTCGCGTTGCTGGGGCCGCGGCAGGTTGGCAAGACCACCCTGGCCCTGGAGATCGCCAGCATCCGCCGGAGTGTCTACCTTGACCTGGAGTCCGAGCGCGACCGGGCCAAGCTCGAACAGGCCGAGTTGTATCTGGCAGAGCACCTGGACAAGCTGATCATCCTCGACGAGGTCCATCGCGCCCCGGGCCTGTTCCTGGTCCTGCGCGGACTGATCGACCAGGCCCGGCGAGCTGGCCAGCGCAGCGGGCACTACTTGCTGCTCGGCTCGGCTTCGCTCGACCTGCTCAAGCAATCGGGCGAGAGCCTCGCTGGCCGCATCAGCTATCGCGAGTTGTCGCCCCTGGACGTGACGGAGGTCGGCGTCGCCCGGATCGATTCTCTCTGGGTGCGCGGCGGGTTTCCCGACAGCCTGCAAGCCGGATCCGCCGCCCACAGCCTGCGCTGGCGCCAGGATTTCATCCGCACCTACCTGGAACGCGACGTGCCCCAGTTCGGCCCCCGCATCGCCCCGCAATCCCTGCGACTGCTCTGGACCATGCTGGCCCACCAGCAGGGCGGGATGCTCAACGCAGCCCAGCTGGCGCGCAACCTCGGCGTCGATGTCAAGACGGTGCTGGGCTACCTGAACCTGCTGGTCGACTTGCTGCTGCTGCGGCGCCTGCCGCCCTGGCACGCGAACCTGGGCAAACGGCTGGTCAAGGCGGCGAAGATCTACGTGCGTGACAGCGGCCTGGTCCACGCCTTGCTGGATCTGCAGGACAAGGAGGCCTTGCTGTCGCATCCGGTGGTCGGCGCCAGCTGGGAGGGGTTTTGCATCGAGCAGGTGCTGTCGTGCGCTCCGCAGCGGGTGCAGGGCTTTTTCTATCGCACCAGCGCGGGCGCCGAGATCGACCTGCTGCTGCAATGGCCGGGCGCTGAACTCTGGGCCATCGAGATCAAGCGCAGCCTGGCACCGAAGCTCGAGCGCGGTTTTCACGTCGCGTGCGCGGACCTCAAGCCGGTTCGCAAGATCGTGCTCTATCCGGGGGCGGAAACCTTTCCCATGGGTAACGAGGTGCAGGCCATGCCGCTGGCGCGGCTTTGTGCCGAACTGCAGGCGAAGGCTTGATGGAACTGCCTGACTGCCCCTGCGGCAAACCACTGGAGCTGGCGCAGTGCTGCGGCCGCTACCTGGACGACTTCGCGGGCACGCCGGCGCCGGATGCGCAGGCGCTCATGCGCTCGCGCTACACGGCCTTCGTCCTGCTGAACATGGACTACCTGTTGTCGACCTGGCATCCGGCCCGACGGCCGCCTCAGCTCCAACTCGACCCGGGCATCAAATGGCTCGGCCTGGAAGTGCGCGGCAACAAGCAGGTCGACGACGCCCATGCCGAGGTCGAGTTCGTCGCGCGGTTCAGGGACGCGTCCGGCAAGGCGACCCGCATCCACGAGCACAGTCGCTTCTTGAAGGAACATGGCCGCTGGTTCTACCTGGACCCAGACAGCTTGCTCGCGGGCCCAGATGCGTAAGCATGGCCGCGCCCCGCAGGCGTCGTGTTCACTGTGAAGAAAGCCGACTCATGAGACGCCGGGCCGCCCCAAGGCGAATCCCGCAGCGCGTAACGCGGAGGGTAGTCCAGTGACCCGCTTCGATGCCGTGCTGTTCGACTGCGACGGCGTGCTGGTGGACAGCGAGCCGATCACCAACGGGGTGCTGAGGGACATGCTGCAGGAGCGCGGCTGGAATCTGTCTGGCGAAGAATGCATGCGGCTGTTTGTCGGCAAGGCGGTGAAGGACGAGGCTGCGCTGATCGAGGAGCGCACCGGTCATCAGGTCACCGAGGAGTGGCTGGCCAGTTTCCGCGAACGGCGCAACCAGGGCCTGGAGCGTGACCTGGTCGCCATCCGCAACATCGAGGTCGCCGTCCAGGCGCTGCATGAGCAGTACCAGGGACGCATCGCCTGCGCTTCGGGCGCGGACCTGTTCAAGGTCAACCTGCAGCTGCGCAAGGTCGGCTTGATGCGTTATTTCGAGGGCCGGATCTTCAGCGGGTACGACCAGCCGCGCTCCAAACCGTTCCCGGATGTGTACCTGGCCGCGGCCGCTGCGCTCGGGGCGGATCCGCGCCGCTGCGCCGTGGTGGAGGACACTGTCACCGGCGTCAAGGCGGGAGTGGCTGCCGGCGCGACGGTGTTCGGCTACAGCCCGTCCGAAGCCGGGCACGACACGCCCGTGCTGCTGCAACGGGCCGGCGTGGCGACAGTGTTCACCGACATGGCCGACTTGGCGGAACTGCTGGCTAGATTTCCGACCGCTTGAGCAGGGGATGACAATGCGCGCCTGTCTGACGCACAGCCCGGTTGGGCCACGCTACAGTCGAGGCCTTTTTCAAGGAGCCGCTTTTCATGATGTCCATTCTCGGCACCATTGCCGTCGGTTTCGTCGTCGGGCTGATCGCCCGCGCCATCAAGCCGGGCAACGACAAGCTCGGCCTGATCATGACCACGCTGCTGGGCATCGCAGGCGCTTTCCTGGCCCGATACGCGGGTGCGGCAATGGGCTGGTACACGCCCGAGCAGCCGGCGGGATGGATCGCATCGGTGGTCGGCGCCATGGTCCTGTTGATCTTCTACAGCCTGGCCAAAGGCCGCTCCCGCTAGGTGGCATCTGCTGGCGCGGCCGCCAGCGGACGCTCAGAGGGTGTTGACCAGGTGGCCGCCGTCGACCGGGATCACCACCCCCGTCATGTAGGAAGAAGCGTCGGAGGCCAGCAGCAACAGCGGACCGTCGAGCTCCGACAGCAGGCCGACCCGCTGCTGCGGCACTCTTGAAATGATCGCCTGTCCCGCAGCGGACCGCAGCAGGTCCCGGTTGATTTCTGTTTCGAAGTAGCCGGGGGCCAGCGCGTTGACGCGGATGCCGTGCTCGGCCCACTCGATGGCCAGCGCCTTGGTCAGCTGCACTACCGCTGCCTTGCTTGCCGCGTACGACGCAACCTGCGGCCGCACCCGCAGCCCGAGGATGGAAGCGATGTTGATGATCGTTCCGTGCGCACCAGCCAGCACCATGGCGCGGGCTGCTGCCTGGGCAACCCGGAACACGCCAGAAAGATTGACGTCCACCACGGCGGTCCAGTCGCTGTCGCTGACGTCGAGGCTGGCCTCCCTTGCCACCGTGCCGGCGTTGTTGATCACGATCCGGGGCACGCCGAGATCCTGGACGACTTGCGCAAAAGCCGCGCTCAGACTGGCCGGGTCTGTCACATCCGCCGCGTAAGCCCGTACTGCGCCGGCGCGTTCGATCCGCGAGCTCATTGCTTGCGCGACGGTGCGGCCAAGGTCGATCCGGCGGCCGAGCAGGGCGACCTTGGCGCCATGCTCGGCGAGCACCCCGGCGAAGTGGAGCCCGAGCCCGCTGAAACCTCCGGTGACCAGGGCGGTGCGTCCTGCGAATTCGTATGGGGTCATCGCTTGCACTCCTGCGCGAACCCTCGCACTGCGGAACGGGTGGTTGGGACTGCGACCGAAGTCTAAATCACAAGCGGGCGCCGGCGCGCTGCTGCCCAGCGGAGCCGCCGGAAAAACGCCTAACGCTCGCTCAAGTTTTGGGCGTCGTCGTTCAGGAGTTGATCGCGCCGCTCGGCATACCAGCGGACCAGGCACTCCCGATCGCGGCAGTTGCCTTCCCGACGCTGCCACTCGCGATCATTGCGGCGGCGGAAGGAGGCGCTGTCCGAAGCCGCGCTCTTGGCGCGCGCGTGCAGGCGGCCGAGATCACGGTCAAGGCGAGCCAGCTCCGAGTCGGCGCAGATGGTCCGCTCAGAATACGAGCGCGCCCTGCTGCAATCGAAACTCGGCGACGCACGA
>JAJAZH010000468.1 GCA_026785815.1 Ramlibacter sp.
CTTCCATCCCGATTGCGGGTCAAGCCCGCAATGACAGGCGTCATCCCGGACGTTGAGGAGCCTGCCCCGGACCTGATCCGGGGGGATCCACTTCCATCCCGATTGCGGGTCAAGCCCGCAATGACAGGCGTCATCCCGGACGTTGAGGAGCCTGCCCCGGACCTGATCCGGGGGGATCCACTTCCGTTCCGATTGCGGGTCCAGCCCGGGACATCGATTGCGGGTCGAGCCCGGGACATGGATTGCGGGCCAGGCCCGCAATGACAGCTTGGGCGTCCTGGTCGACCGTCGCGCGGCTGCAGGGCACAATCGATCGATTTCTGGACGTCACCCTTCCGACAGTGCCCAACTTTCCCCCGCCGCCGAGCCTGTCCCGTCTGTATGCCCGGCCCGGCTTCCTGCTCCGGCGCGCGCACCAGATTTCAGCGGCCGTGTTCGAGCACGAATGCCGCGATGTCGCGCTGACGCCGGCGCAGTTCGGCGTGCTGACGGTGCTGAGCGCCCAGCCCGGCGTCGGGCAGACCAAGCTGGCGCGGGCCCTGGGGTTCGACAAGGTGACGGCGTTGCGGGTGCTGCGCGGGCTGGAACGGCGCGGGCTGGTGGCGCGCGCTCCGGCGCCTGACAACAAACGCAACATCAGCGCCTCGCTGACAGCGGCGGGCGCGCAATTGCTGGCGCAGGCGGAGCGGCCGGCCGAGAAGGCGTACCAGCGGCTGCTGGCGCCGCTGGACCGCGAGCAGCAGGCGCAGTTGCTGCAGTTGCTGCAACAACTGACCGGCAAGCTGGAGAACGACGCGCGCGCCGCTTTCGTTCCGGCCGGCCAGCTCTAGCGCAGTACGACGAGCGCCCGCTCTTTCACTTGCGCGCCGCGTCGAGGCCAGGCTCTTGACGCGCAGCGATGAGTGCCCGCTTGTTCATCTGCCAGAGCAGGAAGCTGAAGCTGTCGGCCTGGACCGAGCGGCGCTGGGCCGGCGTGCTGCCGCCGCCGTGGCCGGCCTGCGCGTCCAGCCGCAACAGCACCGGCCGGCCACTGGTACTGGCTGCCTGCAGACGGGCCGCGACCTTGGCGCTGTTCCAGGCATCCACCCGCGGGTCGTTGAGCCCATGCACCAGCATCACCGCCGGGTAGGCGGTGCCGTCGGCGATCTGGTGGTAGGTGCTCATCTCCAGCAGGCCCTGGAAACCGGCGCGCTCCTTGACCGTGCCGAACTCCGAAATGTTGGTGATGCCATTGGCGGTTTCCTCGGCCCGGACCGCATCCAGCATGCCGACGAAGATCACCGCGGCGGCGAACAACTGCGGCGCCGCCGTGATCGCGCGCCCGGCGAAGACGCCGCCGGCGCTGCCCCCCGAAACCGCCAGCGTCGACGGTGACGCATAGCCCTGGTCCACCAGGTACTGGCCGCAGGCGATCGCGTCCTTCCATGTGTTGGGCTTGTTCAACTTGGTCCCGGCCATCCGCCACGGTTCGCCGTAGACGCCGCTGCCGCGCACGTTCGCAATCGCCACCACGCCGCCGCTCTCGATCCAGGCCAGGTTGCCCGCGTTGAAGCGCGCCGTCTCGCTGATCCCGTACGAGCCGTAGCCGAGCAGCAAAGTCGGGTTGCTGGCGTCCCGCTTGAGCCCCTTGCGGTGCAGGATGGTCATCGGAACCTGCGCGCCGTCGTGACTTGGCACCAGCACGTCCTGCACGACGATGTCCGACAGGCCCGCCGGGGCGGTGGTCTCGAACTGCGCCAGCGCCACCGACCGGTCGCCTTGCAGCAGGTAGCTGCGACCCGGCTGGCTCCAGCCGGTGAGCGAGTACATGAAATCGGCATGCGCGTGCGCGCCGTCGTCGGCGATCCGGGCCGCGCCAGCGAACGGCAACGGCACTTCCGTGCCAACGCTGTCGCCCGGCGCGTAGCTGCGCAGGCCGATGCTGGCGCCGCGCCGCACCTGCGCCAGCATCCGTCCGCGGCCGAGCACGAAGGCTTCGAGCATGCCGTCGGCGGGCGGCACGGCGACCGGCCTGGCGCTGCGCAGCGTATCGCGGCGCAAGTCCATCTTCATCACCTTGAAGCGCGGCGCCTCGACCGAGGTGCGGAAGTAGAGATCGTTGGCGTGCAGTTCGAGGTCGAGCACGTGGTCCTCGAAGCTGGCGAGGCGGCGCCATGGCACCGGGCCGGGCAAGCCGAGATCGGCAACCCGCGCGACGAACACCGAACCCTCGCGCTGCGTCGTGTCGTTGGTGGCCGCGATCACCCAGGGACTGCCGGGGGTGAACAGCAACCGTCCGTTGTCCAGCCGCTGCAAACCGAGTTCGCGATTGAGGGCCGGGCCGAACACAGCGCGCGCCTGGTCGGGCCGGTCGCCCAGCCGCAGCACCGTGACGGCGCTGTCCAGGTAAGTCTCGGTGGCAACGTCTTGCGACGTCAGCTGGCGCAATTGATTGAAGGCGATCGAACGACTGTCCGGCAGCCAGCTGACGCCGCTGCCCGGCACCCGCGGCACCGGCTCGCCGACGTGGCGACCGCTGCGCACATCCAGCAGGTAGAGCGAGGCATCCTCGGAACCGCCGGCCGACATGCCGTAAGCCACATAGCGACCGTCCCAGGATGGCACGAAGTAATCGACGGCATGCGGAACGCCGGTGCGGCGGGCCTGCAGGTCGGGGTCGACCAGGATCTTCTCGGCGCCGCCGGGCTGCGGCCGCATCGCCAGCTTCACCTGGCGGTCGTTGCGACCGCGCAGCAGGTAGAACACGGCGCCGCTGGCGCTGCGGCTCAGGTCGAAGCGGCGGTCGCCCAAGCCCGATTCCAGTTCGGCCAGACGCTGTTCCAGCTGCGATCGGCCCTCGATCCGGTCCAGCACGCCCCGCGCCCACTCGCCCTGCCCGCGCATCCAGGACTGCACCTGCGGGTCGGCCATGTTTTCCATGTAACGGTACGGATCGCGCACCGCGACGCCATGCAGGGTGTCGACCTGCTCGCGCACCGGCGCGACGGGCGCCGTGCCCTGCGCGAAGGCAGCCCACGGCAACAGCAGTGACAGGGACACGGACGCGGACAGGGCCAGCGCCCGGCCGGCGCTCCAGCTGAATGTTCTCAAATCGTTCTCCTCCAACTCATTGATCGGCCGTGCCGAGGCCCCAGCGCGCCGCAGCAGCGTCGTCTGACACCCGGGCGTCGACCCACTTCGCGCCGTCCGGCGTCTGCTCCTTCTTCCAGAACGGCGCCTGCGTCTTCAGGTAATCCATCAGGAATTCACAAGCCTGGAAACTTTCGCCGCGGTGCGCCGAGGTGACAGCGACCAGCACGATCTGGTCGCCCGGCTGCAGCAGGCCGACCCGGTGCACGACCCTCGCGCCGAAGATGTCGAAGCGACGATGGGCCTCGTCGATCATGTCCTCGATCGACTGCTCTGTCATGCCGGGATAGTGCTCGAGTTCCATCGACAGGACGGCCGCTGGCGCCGCCGGGCCGCCCCCAGGCGACAGGGCCCCCTCGGGGGGCAGCGCAGCCGCTTCTGCGGCCAGCGTGGGGGCAATATTCCGATTTCGCACCGTGCCGATGAAGCTGCAGACCGCGCCGACCCGGCCATCGCCGGCGCGCAGCGCCGCGAGCTCGGCCGAGACGTCGAAGTCGCCCTGCTGGACCGTGACCCGGGGATTCACGCCTCAGCCCCCCGTCACCGGCGGAAAGAAAGCGATCTCGCAGCCCTCGGCCAGCGGCGCGGACTCGTCGCTCATCACCTGATTGAGCGCCGCCCGCACCGCCCTGCCGCGCGCCAGGCCCTGCGCATGGCCGCCGCCGCGGGCGATCAACTGGTCGCGCAACGAGGCGATGTTGGCGGCCGTTGTGTCAACGGCCTCGCTGCCCTGCCCGAGCGTCTCGCGGATCGAGGCAAAGTATCTGACGGTCACTTTCATTGCAGCAGCTCCGCCAGCGCAATGAAGCGCACCGCGTCGCCGCGCGAGATCGCCCGGCCGGCCGGGTTGTCGACCAGGCCGTCGGCCCAGCTGGCCGAGGTCAACACGCCGGAGCTCTGGTTGGGAAACAGGTCGAGCCCGCCGTCGGCGTTGCGCCGCACCCGCAGGAATTCGCGCCGCTTGTCGCCGCTCCAGTCGAAGTGCGCCGTCATCGTGACGCCGTGCGGCGCGTACGCGGTCGCGCCCTGCAGTTTCAGCACGAAGGGCCGCACCAGGAGCACGAAGGTGACGAAGCTCGACACCGGATTGCCCGGCAGGCCGATGAAATGGGCAGCGCCGACCTTGCCGTATGCAAACGGCTTGCCCGGCTTCATCGCGATCTGCCAGAAGTCGAGCCGGCCGAGCGACTCGACGGCCGGCTTGATGTGGTCTTCCTCGCCGACCGAGACGCCGCCGCTGGTGAGGATCAGGTCATGGTCAAGGGCCGCGCCGCGCAGCGCGTCGACAGTGGCGTCGCGCCGGTCCGGCACCACGCCCAGGTCGGTCAGTTCGCAGCCCAGGCGCTGTAGCAGCGAGCGCAGGAAATACCGGTTCGAGTTGTAGATGGTGCCGGGCTTCATCTGCTCGGGCGGCACCGCGCCGGGCATCACCAGTTCGTCGCCGGTCGAGAACAGCGCCACGCGCGGACGGCGCGCCACCTGCAGGCGGTCGAGCCCGATATTGGCCGCCAGCCCGATGTCGGCCGGGCCGAGCCGCTGGCCGCGCGCCAGCACCACCGCGCCCCGCGTCACATCTTCACCGGCGCGGCGGATCCACTGCCCGGCTTGCGGCACGCGACCGATCCGCACGGTCTGCAAGCCCTGCGCCGCGGTGGCGGAGCCCGGCGCGACCAGCTCGCAATCTTCCTGCATCACGACCGCGTCGGCACCGGCCGGAATCGGCGCGCCGGTGAAGATCCGCGCAGCACTGCCCGGTGTCAGAGGACCCGGATCGGCGCCAGCGGGAATGCGCTGGCTCACCGGCATCAGGACGCCTTCGTCGGCAATCTCGACGCTGCGGACCGCGTAGCCGTCCATCGAACTGTTGTCCTGCGGCGGGACCTGCAGCGCCGACACGCAGTCCTGCGCCAGCACCCGACCGTCGGCATCGAAAGTGGAAACTGTCTGGCTTCCCGCCAGCGGCTGCGCATGCGTCAGCAGGTCGGCCAGCGCATCGTCCAGGGGCCGCAGGCCAGAGGCGGGCTGACGCTGCGCGATCAAGGAGACCCGCCGCTGGCTGGTGGACGCGCGCTCATGAATACATCTCCGGGTCGTAGTCGAAACGGTGGCCATTGTCGGTCAGCCAGTGCGCCACGGCGTCGGGGTTGCCCAGATCCAGCACCGGCCGCAGGGTGGCCACCGGCAGGTCCTGCGGCGAATCGGTGGCGATGGCGACGATGAAGTCGTCGTCCGGATAGCGCGCCGGCTTGCCCACCGCCGAACGCCAGACCTCGATCTTGGGCAGGTTGCTGGACTTGAAGCCCTCCACCAGCACCCAGTCGACGCCGTCGTACAACTCGGCCAGCAGGTGATGCACGCTCATCGCGGCCGGTTGCTCGAACTCGCGCAGCAGCGCCAGCCGCTGGTCGGAGGCGACGATCACCTCGAAGGCGCCGGCCTGCCGGTGCCGGTGGCTGTCCTTGCCGGGATGGTCGATGTCGAAATCATGGTGTGCGTGCTTGGCCACCGACACCCGCAGCCCCATCAGCTTGAGCGCGGGGATCAGGCGCTCGACCAGGGTGGTCTTGCCAGAACCGGAGAAGCCGGCGAATCCAACGACTTTCATGAACGGCCAGCCTTCATGTGCAATGGGTGGCGATGAAGCTCTTCACCGCCTCAACGTCGGGCGCCATCACCGTCACCCGGCGCGGCAGCTGCTCGATTCCCTCGAACCGGGCCGGGCGTTCCGGCTGGTGGCCCAGGGCCTCCACGATGGTGGCGGCGAATTTGATCGGCAACGCGGTCTCCAGCACGATCATCGGCACACCGCTCTGGCGCTGTTCGCGCGCCACCTTCAGGCCGTCGGCCGTGTGGGTGTCGATCACCACCCCGTAGCGCCGGGAGGCGTCGCGAATGGTCTCGATCCGCTGCGCATGGGTGCTCCTGCCGCTGACGAAACCGAAGCGCTCAGTGGCCTGGCGGAAGGCCGGATCGGCGCTCAGGTCGAAGCGGCCACCCCGCGCCAGCTGCGCGCCGAACAGCGACTTGACCCGCCCGCCGTCGCGCCCGAGCAGGTCGAACACGAAGCGCTCGAAGTTGCTGGCCTTGGAGATGTCCATCGACGGGCTCGACGTCTCCTGCGTTTCGGCCGCGCTGCGGACGCGATAGACGCCGGTGCGAAAGAATTCGTCGAGCACGTCGTTCTCGTTGGTCGCCAGCACCAGCCGCTCGATCGGCAGGCCCATCATCCGCGCGACGTGGCCGGCGCAGATGTTGCCGAAGTTGCCGGAGGGAACGGCGAAGCTGACCGTGGGAAGCGATGGCGCTTTCGCCGACGGGCCGCCCCTAGGCGAAAGGGCCCCCTCGGGGGGCAGCGCAGTGGCACCAGCCACAAGGGTGGGGGCCACATTCGTCGCCTGGACGCGACCGGAGGTCGCTTGAAAATAACCGGAAAAGTAGTAGACGACCTGCGCCACCAGCCGCGCCCAGTTGATCGAATTGACGGTACCGATCCGGTACTTGCGCTTGAACGCCAGGTCGTTCGACACTGCCTTGACGATGTCCTGGCAGTCGTCGAACACCCCTTGCAGCGCGAGGTTGTGGATGTTGGCGTCCAGCAGGCTGAACATCTGGGCCTGCTGGAA
>JAJAZH010000469.1 GCA_026785815.1 Ramlibacter sp.
AACCCACCGCCCCCCCCGGTCCAGTTCGGTTGTTTTTTTTACCCCCCGTTTTTGGGTTGGCCCGGCTTTGTCTTTAATTTTTTTTGTTTTCCCCCCCCCCCCCCCCCCCCCGGGGGGGGGGTTGGGGGGGGGGGGGGGGGCGTCCCATCCTCCAGCAAGGCGGCCTGGGCGGACACGCCCAGGTAAGCCTCCTGCACGATCGGCGAGGCGATCACCTCGGCCGGTTCGCCGTCCGCCACCAGCGCGCCGTTGTGCAGCACGATGATGCGGTCCGCCAGTTCGCGCACGACGTCCATCTTGTGTTCGACCAGCAGGATGGTCTTGGTGGGATCGGACTTGAGCTTGCGGATCAGGTCCAGGATCACCGGCACCTCGGCGACGTTCATGCCTGCCGTCGGCTCGTCGAACATGAACACCCTGGACTCGAGCGCCATCAGCAGCGCGACTTCGAGCTTGCGCTGGTCGCCGTGCGGCAGGTTGGCCACCAGTTCGTCGGCCTTCGCTTGCATCGCCACCTCCTGCAGGACCTGCCGGGCCCGGGCCAGCAGCTCACCGTGGTCGCTCCAGATGCTCCACAGGTTCAGGCCGCGGCGATGCTTGCCTGCGCGGCTCGCCTGCACCGCCAGCCGCACGTTCTCCAGCACTGTCAGGCGCGGGAACAGGTTGGTGAGCTGGAATGCGCGGCCCAGCCCGGCGCGGGTGCGCTCCGACGGCGAGCGGCCGGAAAGGTCCCTGCCGTCGAGCGTCACCGCCCCGCTGCTTGCCTTCAGCTGGCCCGAGATCAGGTTGAAATAGGTGGTCTTGCCGGCTCCGTTCGGGCCCACGATGGCCGTCAGCGTGCCTGGCGCGAACGCACAAGTCACGTTGTCGACCGCCACGTGGCCCCCGAACCGGATCGTCAGGTCCTGGGTGGCGAGCAGGCTCACGTCGCCTTATCGCTTGTTGCGGATCGGCACGTTCATCTCGGCCGCCGTGATTTCCTTGACCAGCAACAGGTCGGCCTGCGCGCCCTGCTTGGCATTGGGCGCGACGCGGAAGTGGAACATCGACTGCATGGCCTGGTGGTCTTCCTTGCGGAAGGTCATCGGCCCCTTGGGCGTCTCGAAGCTCATGCCTTCCATGGCGGCGATCAGCTTGTCGGTGCCGACGTCGCCGCCGGTTTTCTTCAGCGCGGTGACCAGCGCCATGGCGGCGGCGAAGCCGCCGGCGGTGAAGAAGTCCGGCGGCGCCTTGAACTTGCTGTAGTGGTTGGTCACCAGCCAGGCATTGGCCGGATTCTTGGGAAAGCCGTAGTAGTAGTAGCTGGCGCCTTCCATGCCCGGGAACTGGTTGTAGGCGACCATGGCCGGCAGGATGTTGCCGCCGGTGGCGATCTCGATGTTGTAGCGCTTCAAGTCGAGGTCGGCGATCTTGAGCGGGTTGCCGGCGCCGGCCCAGATCACCCAGATCACCTTGCGGCCGGGCTGGTCCTTGAGCTTGTCGATCAGGCGCTGGGCGCCGGCGGTGAAATCGGTCGTCGTCTGCGGCAGGTATTCCTCATGGACGATCTTGGCGGTCTTGACCGATTCCTTGAAGGCCTTGACGCCGTCGCGGCCGAAAGCGTAATCCTGCGCCAGCGTTGCGATCGTGACGCCCGCCTTGTCCAGCGCCACGGCGTTGGAGATCGCGTCCTGCGAGCTGTTGCGGCCGGTGCGGAAGATGTACTTGTTCCAGCGCTCGCCAGTGATCGAATCGGCAACCGCCGGCTCGACGATCAGGATCTTCCTGTATTCCTCGGCCACGGGCAGCATCGCCAGCGCGACGCCCGAAGACGTGGGGCCGATGGCCAGGTCGACCTTGTCGTCGGCATAGGCCGTTGCCAGCAGCGACTTGCCCAGGTCGGGCTTGCCCTGGTCGTCCTTCTCGATCACGGTGATCTTGCGGCCGTTGACGGTCATGGTGCCGCCGGTGGCGTACTCCAGTCCCATCATCAAGCCGGTGGCGGTCTGCTTGCCGTAGGCCTCGAGCGGTCCGGTGCGGCTGTAAATGTGGGCGACCTTGATGTCCTTGCCCTGGCCGAAGCTGAAGGGCGAGACGAAGGTGGTTGCGGCGAGTGCGGCCAGCGCAAGCCAGTTGCGGCGAATCATGGATTTGTCTCCTGGGAACGACTGTTGTGTTTGCTGCCTGAACTGTCGCGCTAGATTGCAGGAGCCATGCCAGACCGCAAGCTGTTGATTTTGATCGCTATTTTATAAACCAACAACCGGGATGGCTTTCTTTCAAACATTCCAAATGTCTTAGTTTCAGGCAAGTGCCCGGAGTTCAGGCAATCCTTCCAGGCGCTCGTAGAGCTTGGCCCGCGAGATTCCGAGCAGCTTGGCGGCGGCGAATTTGTTGCCGCCGGTGCGAGCCAGCGCAGCCTCGATCGCCCGCCGCTCGACCTCGGCCACCTGCTCAGCCAGCGGCCGCAAGACTTGGTCCGATGCGGGCCTCGGAGCGTCCGCCAGGATCGGCGCAGCGATCTGCTCGATACCGGATTCGCGCAGCACCGCCTCCAGGTCGAGCGTCGTGATGTGGCGCGAATCCGAGCGCATCGCCGCCTGCTCGAGCACGTTGCGCAGCTCCCGGATGTTGCCGCGCCAAGCCTGCGCCGAGAGCAGCGAGATCGCGTCGGCGCCGAGTTCCGGCGGCGGGGCGCCGCTGCGCAGCGCCATGTCTTCGGCCAGCACTTCCACCAGCGCCGGAATGTCGCTGCGCCGCTCCCGCAATGCCGGCACGCGGATCGGCAGCACGTTCAGGCGGTAGAACAGGTCTTCCCGGAACTTGCCCTGCCGCACCAGGCTGGCCAGATCACGCGATGTGGCGGCGATCACCCTGGCGTCGAAGGCGACCACCTTGTTGGAACCGAGCGCCTCGATCTCTCCTTCCTGCAGCGCCCGCAACAGCTTGGGCTGCAGGCTGAGCGGCATGTCGCCGATCTCGTCCAGGAACAGGGTGCCACCATCGGCCAGCTTGAACTTGCCCTGCCGGCCCTTGCGGTCGGCCCCGGTGAAAGCGCCGGGAGCGACGCCGAAAAATTCGGCTTCCAGCAGCGTGTCGGGAATGGCCGCGATATTGACGCTGACCAGCGGCGCGGCAGCGCGCGCCGACGCTGCATGGATCGCATGGGCCAGCAATTCCTTGCCAGTTCCGGTTTCTCCGAGCAGCAGCACCGGGCTGGCGGACTGCGCAGCGCGACGCGCCTGGCGCTTGACCTCCACCGCCGCCGGGCTGACGCCGACAAAGCTGGCCAGCGTGTGTTTGTTGCGCCGTTGGCCGGCCAGTTCGCGCCGCGCGTCGTCGAGTTCCCGCTGCAACAGCGCGAACTTGCTGATCAGCGGCTGCAGCGTGGTCTCCGGATGGTCGAACAGCACGATCCCGATGGCGCCGATCAGTTCGTTGCTGTCTTCGTCGCGCAGCGGAATGCGGCTGACCACGAAGGTGCCGGCCCGGTTGGTCAGGAGGTCAACCAGGATCGGCTGGCCGGTCTCGAGCACGCGCCGCATCTGGGTGTTCGGCACCACGTCCTCCACCATGTGGCCGACGAACTGGTCGACCGAGGTGAAGCCGAGCGCCGGCAGGAAGCGCTTGTAGCCGTCGTTGATCCAGACGATGCGGCCGCTGCGGTCGACCAGGAACATGCCCTGGCTGACGCTGGAAAACAGCTGGAACATCGAGCGCGCCGCCAGCGCCAGGATGCTCTGGCCGTCGAGCGGAAGGGAGGCGTCTTGCATGGGGCGAAGGGTCCCGGATCAGGCCCGGGACGACAGGATCCGGCGTGCCGAGCGGCGCTTCATCACCCGCGGAACGATCAGCACGGCCAGGATCACGACAATCATGAAAACCGACATCGGCCGCTGCAGGAACACCATCGCGCTGCCCTCGCCGATCGACACCGCGTTGCGCAACTGCGCCTCGGCCAGCGGGCCCAGGATCATGCCGATCACCACCGGCGCGGTGGGGAAGTCGAAACGCCGCATCAGCACGCCGAACACGCCAATCGCATACAGCAGCACCAGGTCGAACGCGCTCTGCCGCATGCCGTAGGCGCCGACGGTGGAAAAAATCAGGATCCCGGCGTACAGCTGCGGCTTCGGAATCTTCAGCAGCTTGACCCACAGGTTCACCAGCGGCAGGTTCAGGATCAGCAGCATCACGTTGCCGATGTAGAGCGACGCGATCAAAGCCCAGACCAGCGCCGCCGAAGTCGTGAACAGCTGCGGGCCGGGCTGGATGCCGTAGTTCTGGAATGCGCCCAGCAGGATCGCCGTGGTGTTGGAGGTCGGGATGCCGAGCGTCAGCAACGGGATCAGCGCCGTCGTCACGGTCGCGTTGTTGGCCGCCTCGGGGCCCGCGACGCCCTCGATCGCGCCCTTGCCGCCGAACTCGGCCAGGTCTTCGCCCTTGGCCAGCTTTTTCTCGGCCGCGTAGCTGAGGAAAGTTGGAATCTCGGTGCCGCCCGCGGGAATGCAGCCGAACGGCGCGCCGATCGCGGTGCCGCGCAGCCAGGCCGGGATCGAGCGCTTCCAGTCGCGCCCGGTCATGTAGACCTTGGTCAGGCGGTTCTGGGTCTCGACCACGCGGCCTTCGTAGAGCACCGCGTACAGGACTTCCGCGACCGCGAACAGCCCCACCGCCACCAACACGATCTCGATGCCGTCCAGCAACTCGGGCACGCCCAGGGTGTAGCGCGCCTGGCCCGAGATCTGGTCCAGGCCGACCAGCCCCACGGCCAGTCCGACGAACAGCGAAACGATGCCGCGCAACGCGCTCTTGCCCAGCACCGCGCTCACCGTGGTGAAGGCCAGCACCATCAGCAGGAAATACTCCGGCGGCCCCAGCTTCACCGCGAACTCGGCCACGTAAGGCGCGAACAGCGTCACGATGACGGTGGCGATGGTGCCGGCGACAAACGAGCCGATTGCGGCCGTGGCCAGCGCGGCGCCGGCGCGGCCGCTCTTGGCCATGCGGTTGCCTTCCATCGCCGTCACCATGCTGGCGGTTTCGCCTGGCGTGTTCAGCAGGATGGAGGTGGTCGAGCCGCCGTACATGGCGCCGTAGTAGATGCCGGCGAAGAAGATCATCGACGCGGTGACTTCGACCTTGGCAGTGATCGGCAGCAGCATCGCAACTGCGACGGCCGGCCCGATGCCGGGCAGCACGCCGACGGCGGTGCCCAGCGCGCAGCCGACCAGCGCCCAGAGCAGGTTGGCAGGCGAGATCGCGGTGGCGAATCCCTGCAGCAGCGCGTTCAGGATGTCCATGTCGGTCGGTTCACAGCCAGCCGGTGGCTGTCAGACCCGGCAGGTTGATCGCCAGGAACTGGGTGAAGGTCCAGAACACCGGCGCGGAAATGGCGAACCCTGTGACGACATCGGCCGCGAGCACCCGCGCGCGGCCGGCGGCCTGCCCGTTGGCGCGGCGCAGCCCTTGCACCGCGAGCAGATAGCACAGGGTGCAGCTCAGGATGAAGCCGATGGTGGTGATCAGCGCTGCATTGGCCAGCAGGCCGGCCGTGACCCACGCGAAGCCCGGCCAATAGCCCCAGGTCGCGCCGGAAGGCGTGTCGAGTTCACGAAATCCCGTGCCCCGGGCCTCGACCACCAACAGCACGCCGCACAACGCCAGCACGAGCGCGATCGTCCAGGGCAGGAAGTTGGGGCCGATGCCGCCGTAGCCGGCCGCGGCGGGAATCGAGATGGCGCCGGCCGCCAGCGCCACTCCGATCAGGACCACGCCGGCGCCGACCAGCGTCTGCGGCAGCGAATGGCGATTTTCCAGTGTCATGTCTCGGACCTCCGTAACGAAGAAACGCCCGGAAGACCGGGCGTCGCAGCTTCAGCGCTGGCCCGGCCGGCTCAAACCATGCCGGACTTGACCATCGTCGCGCGCAGGCTGGCGAACTCGTCGTCGACGAACTTGTCGAAGGCGGCGCCGGTCATGACGGCCGGCGTCCAGTTGTTCTTCTCCAGCGACTCGGCCCACGACTTGGTCTTGAGCGCGGCCAGCACCATGTCGGTCAGGGCCTTGCGCTGCGGCGCGGTGATGCCGGGCGCGCCGTAGACCCCGCGCCAGTTGCCGATCTCCACATTGATGCCCTGCTCCTTGAGCGTCGGCACGGCGACGCCCTTCAAGCGAGCGCCGGAAGTGACCGCGATGGGCTTCATCTTGCCGGTGGTGATGTACTCGGCGAACTCGCTGTAGCCGCTGCCGCCGACCGTGACGTTGCCGCCCAGGATGGCCGCAGTCGCCTCGCCGCCGCCGCGGAACGCGACATAGTTGATCTTGGACGGATCGACGCCGACTTCGCGCGCGATCATCGCCGCGGCGATGTGCTCGGTGGAGCCCCGCGAGCCGCCGCCCCACTTGACGCTGCCCGGATCCTTCTTCAGCTGGGCGACGACGTCGGCCATGGTCTGCATCGGCGAGTTGGCCGGCAGCACGAACACGTTGTACTCGCTGGTAATGCGGGCGATCGGCGTCACCTGCGACAGGCTGACCGGCGGCTTGCCGGTGATGATGCCGCCGAGCATCACAGCGCCCATCACCATCAGCGCGTTCGGGTCGCCCTTGGCGCTGTTGATGAACTGCGCCAGGCCGAGCGCGCCGGCAGCGCCGCCCTTGTTGTCATAGGTGACGCTGTCAGCGACCTTGGATTCCTGAAGCGCCTTGCCCAGCGCACGGCCGGTGCTGTCCCAGCCGCCGCCCGGATTGGCGGGAATCATCATCTTGATGTTGGCGGCGGCCAGTGCGGACAGCGGAAAGCTGCCGGTCGCAGCCAGCGCGGCCAGCGATTTGAGGAAGGTGTCTCGACGCATTCAATTGCTCCTGTATTGCGATTTCAGTCCCTGAGCATCATGCGCCGGGTTCCTGCCAAACGGCCGTCGGTCGCATTGGGGAAACTACTAGAGTGCGGGCGACCGCGAGACCGGGCGGTTTGCGCGATCTCGCGCATCCCTGTCTCGACGCAAAAGTACCCGCCTTTGGCCGACAATGGACCCTGAATGGACAAACTGCGTGTCGACAAGTGGCTCTGGGCCGCCCGCTTCTACAAAACCCGCACCCTCGCGACCGAGGAGATCGCGCGGGGCCGGGTGCTGGTGAACGACGCCGAAGTCAAGCCGGCGCGTGAAGTGAAAGTCGGCGACCTGGTCACCCTGCGCCAAGGCGTGGTGACGCGGACGGTGACCGTGAAGGGCCTGTCGTCCAGCCGGGGGCCGGCTCCCGTGGCGCAGTTGCTCTACCAAGAGACCGCCGACAGCGCCAGGCTGCGCCAGCAGTCCGCCGAACAAAGGCGGCTGGCGCCCGAGCCGGCGCGATCGATCGAGCACGGGCGGCCGACCAAGCGCGGCCGGCGCGAACTGGACGATGCCCAGCGCTGGGGCGACCGCTGGAGCGCGTCGATCGACGAATAGGGCGACGTCGTGCCCCGGGCTTTCACTATGCGCAGCGCTGCGTGCAGCGTGCTCTACTTCGTGCTCCCGTCGCCGGTCCCGCGCACGGTCAAACGTTCAGGAGCCACCATGAAGTTCAGAATCTGGGCCGCCGCCCTCACCGCTTCCCTCGCCTTCGCCGGCGCCGCCCAGGCGCAGCAGTTCTTCCGCATCGGCACCGGCGGCACTGCCGGCACGTACTACCCGGTGGGCGGCATGATCGCCAACGCGGTGTCGCAGCCGGGCAAGATCATCGCCACGGCGCAGGCCAGCAACGGCTCGCTCGCCAACGTGACCGCCGTCGGCGGAGGCTCGCTGGAAGCCGGCATGACGCAGTCCGACGTCGCCACCTGGGCCTACACCGGCACCGGCGCCTTCGAAGGCAAACCGAAGATCGGCGACTTGCGCATGATCGCCAACCTTTACCCGGAAAGCATTCACCTGGTGGTGAAGAAGGGTTCGGGGATTCGCAGCGTCGCTGACCTGAAGGGCAAGCGCGTCGCGCTGGACGAGCCGGGCTCGGGCACGCTGATCAACGCCCGCATGGTGCTGGCCGCCTATGGCGTCAAGGAAACCGACATCAAGCCGGAATACATCAAACCGAACCAGGCCGGTGACAAGCTCAAGGACGGCGCGCTCGACGCCTTCTTCTTCGTCGGTGGTGCCCCGGCCGGCGCGATCGCCGAACTGGCCTCTGGCGGCGCCGGCATCGAGCTGGTTGCGCTGACCGGTTCTTCCGCCGACGGCCTGCGCATGGCCAATCCGTATTTCGCGGTGGACACCATCGCCGCCGGCACCTACAAGGACCTGCCGGCGGTGCAGACGCTGGCCGTCGGCGCCCAGCTCGTGACCAGCGCCAAGGTGGATGCGAACACGGTGTACGAAATCACCAAGGCGATGTACAGCGACTCGACGCAGAAGACGCTCGCCGCCGGCCATGCCAAGGGCAAGTTCATCAACCGCGAGAACGCAGTCAAGGGCGTCGGCATTCCTTTCCACCCGGGCGCCGAAAAGTTCTACCGCGAAGTCGGCCTGATCAAGTAAGCACGCAGACCGTGCGAGACAGGGAGGCGAGGCCTCCCTTTTTTATGCGCCGCCAAGGAAAGCCATGACCGAGATCCTGACCCCGCTCGACGACAGGAAGCTGCAGGAACTGGAGGAGAAGTTCGACCCCGAGATGCGGTTCCGCCCGGTGGTGCCGCCGGCGCTGCAGATCGTCAAGTGGCTGCTGATCGCGCTGTCCTGCTTCCATTACTACACCGCCGGATTCGGCCTGCTGCGCGAGACCACGCACCGCGGCGTGCACATGGCTTTCGTGCTGGGCCTGATCTTCCTGGTGTTCGCCGCCAGCAAGAAGTCGCTGGCCCAGCCTGCGCGCAGCAGCTGGCTCGCGCCGGGCGGCGTGCCGCTGGTGGACTGGCTGCTGGGGCTGACCTGCGCGGCCAGCGTCCTGTACATCCCGTGGGTCTTCAACGACCTGGCCTTCCGCATCGGCAACCCCGACCTCTCCGACGTGGTGATGGGATCGATCCTGTTCATCACGCTGCTGGAAGCGACGCGCCGTTCGATGGGCTGGCCGCTGCCGGCGATCGCGCTCGGCTTCACCGTCTATGCGCTGGCCGGCCCTTACTTCCCCGGCCTTCTCAAGCATGCCGGCGCGAACTGGAGCCAGATGATCAACCACCAGTACCTCACCAGCCAGGGCATCTACGGCGTGGCGGTGGGCGTGGTGGCGACCTATGTCTTCCACTTCGTGCTGTTCGGCGTGATGGCGACGCGGATCGGCCTGGGACAACTGTTCCTGGACCTGGCGGCGACCGTGGCGGGTCGCTTTGCCGGCGGCCCGGCCAAGGTCAGCGTGTTCGGCTCGGCGATGTTCGGCATGCTGAGCGGCTCGTCGGTGGCCAACGCGGTGACGGTCGGATCGCTGACCATTCCCGCGATGATCCGCGTCGGCTACCGGCGCGAATTCGCTGCTGCGGTGGAGGCCGCATCGTCGACTGGCGGCCAGATCACGCCGCCCGTGCTGGGTGCGGCTGCTTTCCTGATGGTCGAATTCCTGAACGTCAGCTACCAGACGATCATCGCGGCCGCCATCGTTCCGGCCTTCATGCACTTTTTCGGAGTCTTCATGCAGGTGCACTTCGAGGCCAAGCGCTTCGGGCTGCGCGGACTGACGCCAGAAGAGATGCCGCGGCTGAAGGAATCGCTCAAGCAGCGCTGGCCGACGCTGATCCCGCTGGTGCTGCTGATCGCCATCCTGGTCTCCGGCCGCACGCCTTATCTCGCGGCCTTCACGGCCATCACCTCCTGCGCCATCGTCGGCCTCACCACCATGGTCAGTGGCAACGGCGTCAAGAACTGGGCGCTCTTCATCGCGCTGCACCTGCTGCTCGGCGTCATTGCATTCGCCGACCTCGGGCAGCAGAGCGAATGGATCAAGCTCGGCCTGTTCAGCGTCGGCGTCGTCGTGGCGTTGGCGGCATGGAAGCTGGGTGGGGTGACCGGCCGCATCCGGCACGGCGTACTGGTCGAAGCGTTCGAGACCGGCGCCAAGTACGCGCTGGCAGTCGGCGCGGCGGCCGCGACTGTCGGCATCGTGATCGGGGTCGTGACGCTGACCGGTGTCGGCTTCAAGATCAGCTTCATCATCACCAGCTGGGCGACGGTCATCGCCGGCGGACTGGCGACGGTGATTCCGGCGGATTTCATCTCCACCACCAGCCTGACACTGTTC
>JAJAZH010000470.1 GCA_026785815.1 Ramlibacter sp.
ACCCATAAAATTTTGTTTTTGTGGGGGGGTTTTTTTTTTTATAAACCACCCCACCCCCCCGTCGGGGCTTCCCCGCTTTACCCCCCCCAATTGCCCCGGGCTTGGGGCGCCCCGCGGCCAGGCCCTGTTCACCGTGATCGGCTACGGGCTCGGCGGCGTTGCAGGCGTGCTGGCGGGAGGGGCGCTGGCATCGCGCTTCGGCTTCGAGGCGATGTTCGGGGCTGCGACGTTGCTGGCGGTGGCCGGCACGGCCTGCGCGTGGCGCGTCGCCCGCCTCGAGCGCCAAGGCGCTTGAGAGTGCAAGACGCAGGAAACCTGTCCTGAACCTCCTGTAGGCGGGCTCCGACGCGGCGCATCCGCAAATTTTGACAGGGCGCGGTTGGGCGCCGGCTGATAGTGGGAGTCGCAACCCCTGAGGAAGCCGCATGACAAAACCGACCGCCAGGCACGCGGGGCGCAGCAGCGACCCCGAGTCCGTCGCCAGGAAACAGCGTGAGCTGCAACTCGAACAGGACCGCAAGGACGCCGCAACTGCCAAGGTCAGAAAGAAACCGGCCAAAGCGGTGCAGACCGGGCCGCGCCAACATCCGGAGAATCCGATGCCCGCGCAGCACCTGAAAAAACCTGGCCTCGAATCCGCAATGGAACTCCAGCCGCAATTCAGCGCGCCGCATTACCGGGGCAGCGGCAAGCTCGAGGGAATGGCGGCGCTCATTACCGGCGGCGATTCCGGCATCGGCCGGGCCGTGGCGGTGCTGTTCGCGCGTGAGGGTGCGGACGTGGCGATTGTTTACCTCAACGAGCACGCGGACGCGGAAGAAACGCGCCGCCATGTCGAGCAGGAAGGTCGGCAATGCCTGCTGATTCCCGGCAACGTCAAGGATTCGAAGTTCTGCAAAAAGGCGGTCGAACAGACCGTCGCGCATTTCGACCGGCTCGACGTCCTGGTCAACAACGCCGCCTTCCAGCTGCATGCCGATTCGCTGGAAGACATCACCGACGAGCGGCTCGAGGAGACCTTCCAGACCAACATCTTCGGCTACGTCTATATGGCACGGGCCGCGTTGCCCCACCTGAAGCGGGGCGCATCGATCATCAACAGCGGCTCGGTGGTCGGCTTGCGCGGCAGCGGCCGCCTGCTGGACTATGCCGCGACCAAGGGCGCCATCCATGCCTTCACCATGTCGCTGGCCAGCAACCTGATCGACAAGGGCATCCGGGTCAATGCGGTGGCCCCCGGACCGGTCTGGACGCCGCTCAACCCGGCCGACTCCCCGGCGGACAAGGTCGCCGGGTTCGGCAACGACACCGACATGAAGCGGCCAGCGCAGCCGGAGGAGTTGTCGCCGGCTTATGTCTTCCTGGCCTCGCCGGTCTGTTCCAGTTACATCACCGGCGTGGTGCTGCCGGTGACCGGCAGCGTCGGCAGTTGAGCCGCTTTGTCAGGCCAGCCAGCTTGCAATTGCTGAGTTCGCGAATATGATCATCAGATGCGACTGAGCCTAGCATCCGGTGCGGATGAAAGGCGGCGGCAATGACACCCAGATCCGGTCCCGAAAGGCCGTTCTCAATGGAAACCAAAACTGCGCGAATCACCTTGCTGATCGACCCGGCCAAGAAGCTGGCGCTGGAAAAACTTTGCGCCGAACAGGATGTCACGCCCTCGCAGGTGGTGCGCCGCCTGATCCGCGATTACCTCGAGCAGCACGCGGCGCCGGTGCGATCCCCGGTCGCATCCAGCAGCCGCAATCGCCTGAGCGCATGAGCCGCACGGCCGCTTCGAAGGCTCATCGCATCGCAGATCGTAGAGCGGAGGTGACCCAATGAGCCTGCCGACGCCTCCTCCGCTCGCGGGCTCGCGCCTGCTCGGCAGCACCGGACAGGAATGGGTGGTGCTGGGTACGACGCATGCCGACGACGACCCGCAGGTGTGGCTGGTGCACCTGATCAAGGCGACCGATGCGTCCGCCGGGTTGCGGCACATGTCACTGGTGCTGGCCGAAGAGGAGTTCCGCGACTTCTGCCGGGACGAAGGCATCTGCTGAGCAGCGTGCGGCGGCGGTTTGCTAAGCTGTCGGCGGACTTCCACCGCAAATGATGAAAACCGCACTGGTCCTGAACGGCCCCAATCTGAACCTGCTCGGCACCCGCGAGCCGCAGGTCTATGGGTCGCAGACCCTGGCCGACGTCGAACATCTTTGCCGCCAAGCCTGCTCGCAGCACGGCCTGGCGCTCGACTTCCGGCAAAGCAACCATGAAGGCGTCCTGGTCGACTGGATCCAGGAAGCGGGCCGCGCCCAGAAGGACGGCACTCTTGCCGGCGTGATCCTGAACGCCGGCGCGTACACCCACACCAGCGTCGCGCTGCATGACGCGATCAAGGGCGCCGGCGTGACGCTGATCGAACTCCACATCAGCAACGTCCATGCGCGCGAAGCTTTTCGCCACCATTCCTACATCTCGCCGGCGGCCCGCGCCGTGATGGCGGGTTTCGGCGTGCAGGGCTATCCGCTGGCGATCCAGGCGCTCGCTTCTTTTTAGGCCGACATGACTGCCAAGCTCAGTATCGATTTCGTCTCCGACGTCTCCTGCCCGTGGTGCGCCATCGGCCTGGCGGCGCTGGAGCAGGCGCTGGAAAAACTGGATGGCGAGGTGCAGGTCGAACTGCGCTTCCAGCCGTTCGAACTCAATCCGCAGATGCCGCCGGGCGGGCAGGACGTCACCGAGCACCTGACGCAGAAGTACGGCTCGACTCCCGAACAGCAGGCGGCTTCACGCGAAGCGATCCGGCTGCGCGGCGAAAGCCTGGGCTTCACCTTTCGCCGGGAAGGCCGTGGCCGGGTCTACAACACCTTCGACGCGCATCGGCTGCTGCACTGGGCCGAAGCGCACGATCCGGCCGGCCAGCGGGCGCTGAAGAAGGCGCTGCTGGGCGCCTATTTCACCGAAGGCAAGAGCCCGGAACAGCATGAGGTGCTGCTGGGGGCGGTCGCACAAGCCGGCCTCGACGTTGAGCAGGCCCGGGTCGTGCTCGGCAGCGATGCCCATGCCGCGGAGGTCCGGGAGCGCGAAAAGTTCTACCTCGACAATGGCATCCATGCGGTGCCGGCGGTGATCATCAATGGCCGCCACTTGATCCAGGGCGGCCAGCCGGTCGAGGTGTTCGAGCAGGCCTTGCGCAAGATCGCCGCCGAAGCCTGAGCCGGCCGCGCCCTTCTCCGTCAGCCGACATCAGCCGGCGTCAGACGCCTGAGGGCCGGAAGCGCTCGTTGACCGTGACCCAGAAGTCGTAGACCTGGCGCATCTTGCGGCGCAATTCGTCGAAATCCGTGGCCTTGCGCACATAGCTGTTGGCGCCGTTGGCGTAACAGGCCGCGATGTCGGCTTTCTCGGTCGACGACGAATGCATGATCACCGGGACAGCGGCGGTCAGCGGGTCGGACCGGATCGCCCGCAGCACCTGTACGCCATTCAGGCGGATCAGCTTCATGTCCAGGATGATCACCTGGGGCTGCTGGCGGGTGTCGCGGCCGGCGTGCTGGCCGCGTCCCAGCAGGAAGTCGAGGGCCTCGAGTCCGTCCTGCGCCGTGACGATCCGGGCCGGATC
>JAJAZH010000471.1 GCA_026785815.1 Ramlibacter sp.
ATCAGCGCCTGGACCATGGCGTAGGCGCCCCGCGGATGCGAGAAGCAGACTTGCGAGCCGCGGCGTTCGTGCGCGCGCGGCGTGATGAGCGCCAGGTCATGTCCGGCGCACCGCTGTTCGACCAGCGCGATGAACAGGTCGGTGAGGGCCAGCGACTTGCGGCGCAGGGCCGTCATGCCGCCCAGCGGCGCAGCGGCGGCGAACGGGTCGAGGCCGCACTCGAGCGCGGTCAGGCTCAGGATCGGCTGCGTGCCGCACAGATAGCGCCCGATGCCCGGAGCAGGGCGGTAACCAGGATCGAATTCAAACGGGGCGGCGTGGCCCCACCAGCCGGACAGCGGCTGCCAGCAGCGTTCGGCATGGCGCGGATGGACCCAGACGAAGGCCGGCGCACCCGGGCCGCCGTTGAGGTATTTGTAGCTGCAACCGACCGCGGCGTCGACGTCCGCGCCGTGCAGGTCCACCGGCACTGCGCCCGCGCTGTGCGCCAGGTCCCACACCGCCAGGGCCCCGACCGCATGGGCTTTCGCGGTCAGCGCTTTCATGTCGTGCATGGCGCCGGTGCGGTAATTGACGTGCGTCAGCATCAGCAGGGCGGTTTGGGCATCGAGCGCCGCCTCGATGCGGTCGCTGTCGACCAGCCGCAGTTCATACCCGCGCTGCTTGCACATGGATTCAGCGATGTACAGGTCGGTCGGGAAGTTGCTGCGCTCGCTGACGACGCGGCGCCGGCTGGGAGCGTCCACCGCGACGCTTTCGAGCATCGCGCTGAGCACCTTGAACAGGTTGATCGATGTGCTGTCGGTAGTCACCACTTCGCCGGCGTTGGCGCCGATCAACGACGCGATCCGGTCGCCCAGTCGGACCGGCAGGTCGAACCAGCCAGCGTTGTTCCAGGAGCGGATCAGCCCCTGGCCCCACTCCTCGGTCACCGCTTTTGCGATCCGGGCCGGCGCCGCCGCCGGCAGCACGCCCAGCGAGTTGCCGTCGAGGTAGATCACACCATCGGGCAGCGTGAACAGCCGACGCAGCTCGCGCAGCGGGTCTTGCGCGTCGAGGGCGATGCAGTCTTGCAGGCTGGTCATGGCGTGGCCGCTGCGCTGGGGATGGAGTCGAGTTCGCGCAGGATGGCGCGCACCGGAGAGGCGTCGGCCGTCACCAGCTTCAGCGGCAGTGCAATCAGCTCGTAATCGCCCTCGGGCACTGCGTCGAGCACCAGGTTTTCCAGCACGCGAAGCTGGCGGCGGCGGATCACCTGATGGCTGGGAAGCTCCTTGCTGGCCGCTGGATCGATGCTCGCTGTGTCGATGCCGACCAGCACCACGCCGCTGTCGGCCAGCCGCTCGATGGTCTGTGGCGCGAACGCGGTGAGGTCCGGATCCCAGCGATCGACCGGCGCGCGCTCGCAGGTTCGCACCAGCACCCGCGTCGGTAGTCGATGCGACGCATGCGACAGGTGCTCCCACTCGATCAGTGGCCCCTTGCCGATGGCGTGGATCACGCGACAGGGCCCGAGATAGGGATCCAGGTCCAGCAAGCCGACGGCCTGGCCCTGCGGGTCGTAATGAAGCGGCCCGTCCGCATGGGCGCCGACATGCGGAGACAGGCTGATCTCGCTGACGTTCACCGGACAGCCGGGCCCGATCTGCGCTGCCCAGCGTTGTCCGTACGGCGTGTCGCCCGGAAAGACCGGTGCGCCCGGGGCCACCGGCGGCGAAATGTCCCAGATTCGCTTGCTCATGCAATGGAGTTTGCGCTGCTGGTCTGACCGGTGGTGTCGGTTGAGTCCAACAGCGCGGAAAAAACGTTTGGATGCTCCGTGAAGGCCGGGACTGGACGAGCCAGGCGTTAGCCAGGCGCTCCTCCAGCTGGTGGAGATGCGCGCACCCATCGTCAACTCCAATCGCAGCGGGCCCGTTGTGGATGGACTGTATGCAAATGCAGCCATCCGCCCGCCCCGATCCTCGCCCTTAGGAGTCCCTCATGGAACTGCAGCTTGCCCGCGAAATCATCAATGTCCTGGCCCAGGGCATTCATCCCGTGACCGGCGAGGCCATGCCGGCCGACAGCCCGTACAACGAGCCGCCGGTGATCCGCGCGTTGTTTGCCGTGGCGCGGGCACTGGAGGATTGCGATGCGCCAAAAGTGCGTCGCGAGGCGCCACCCAACGCGGGCAAGAGCTGGTCGGGGGACGAGGACGGCCGGCTGGCCGCTGCCTTCGACGCCGGCCAGCAACTCGGACAGATGGCGCTGGAGCTCGGTCGCAGCCGGGTCGCCGTCGAAGCCCGCCTGGTCAAGCTCGGCAAGATCGAGGGCCGGCCCGGCCTGCCATTGCGGCCGGGGCGACAGCCCTGAAACGACAGCATGGCGCGGGTCGGCAAGGCTGTCATTGCGGGCTCGACCCGCAATCGATTGCGTTCCTGACGCCGCCGCCTGCGCTGTTCAGGTCACCTTGCCGAGCAGCAGGAATTCCATCAGCGCCTTCTGCGCGTGCATCCGGTTTTCTGCCTCGTCCCACACCACCGATTGCGGGCCGTCGATCACGTCGGCATCGACTTCCTCGCCGCGGTGGGCGGGCAGGCAGTGCATGAAGAGCGCGTCGGGTTGCGCCACCCGCATCATGTCGGTGCCGACCCGCCAGTCGGCGAAGGCCTTGCGGCGCTCCTCGTTCTCGGCCTCGTAGCCCATGCTGGTCCAGACGTCGGTGGTGACCAGGTGCGCGCCGCGGCAGGCGTCCATCGGGTCCTTGAAGACCTTGTAGCTGTCCGGGCTGCGGATCCCGGCCACCGCCTGGTCCACTTCGTAGCCGCTGGGGGTGCTCAGGTGCACCGTGAATCCGAGCAGCTCGGCCGCCTGCAGCCAGGTATTGGCCATGTTGTTGCCGTCGCCGACCCAGGCCACCACTTTGCCTTTCAGGAACGACGGGTCCGGCTTGCCCTGAGAGTCGCAGCCGCGGTGTTCCAGCAAGGTGAACAGGTCGGCCAGGATCTGGCAGGGGTGAAATTCATTGGTCAGGCCGTTGATCACCGGCACCCGCGAATGGGCGGCGAAGCTCTCGAGCTTGTCCTGGCCGAAGGTCCGGATCATCACCAGGTCGACCATGCGGCTGATCACCTTGGCGCTGTCCTCGATCGGCTCGGCCCGGCCCAGCTGGCTGTCGCCAGTGGTCAGGTGCATCACGCTGCCGCCCAGCTGGTACATGCCGGCCTCGAAGCTGACGCGGGTTCGGGTCGAGGCCTTCTCGAAGATCATCGCCAGCGTGCGGTCCGCCAGCGGGTGGTACTTCTCGTAGGCCTTGAACTTCTTCTTGATGATGGCCGCGCGAGCGAACAACCATCCGTATTCGTCGGCCGAGAAGTCGCTGAACTGCAGGAAGTGGCGAATCGTCATGCGGATTCGGACAGGAATTTCTTCACCAGCGGCGCCAGCAGCGCGACGATTTCGTCGGCTTCCGCTGCCGTGATGATGAGCGCAGGCACCAGCCGGATCACGCTGTCGGCCGTGACGCTGATCAGCAACCCGGCGTCCGCCGCCCGCATGGTCAGCACCGGGCAGGGACGGTCGAGTTCGACGCCGATCATCAGACCCTGGCCGCGGATGTCCTTCACCCCGGCCAGGCCACCCAGTTCCCGCGCCAGCGCGCCCTTGAGGTGGGCGCCGACCCGGGCCGCGTTTTCAAGCAGCCCGTCCTCCTCGATGATGCGGATGGTCTCGACGCCGGCCCGCATCGCCAGCGGGTTGCCGCCGAAGGTGGTGCCGTGGTTGCCCGGCTGGAAGATGTCGGCGGCTTTCGGACCGGCCACCACCGCGCCGATCGGCACGCCCGAGCCCAGGCCCTTGGCCAGCGGCATCACGTCGGGCAGGATGCCGGCCCACTGGTGCGCGAACCATTTGCCGGTGCGTCCCATGCCGCATTGCACCTCGTCGATCATCAGCAGCCAGTTGCGCTGGTCGCAAAGTTCGCGCACCTGCTGCAGGTAGTCGATCCGCATCGGGTTGACGCCACCTTCGCCCTGGATGGTTTCGAAGAACACGGCGACCACGTTCTTGTTGCCTTCGGTGGCCTGCTTGAGCGCAGCGACATCGTTGAGCGGCACCCGGATGAAGCCCTCGACCAGCGGGCCGAAGCCCTTTTGCACCTTCTCGTTGCCGGTGGCCGACAGTGTGGCGATGCTGCGGCCATGGAAAGCCTTGTCGTAGACCACGATCTCGGGCTTGTCGATGCCGCGGTCATGTCCGAACTTGCGCGCCAGCTTGAGCGCCGCTTCGTTGGCTTCGAGGCCGGTCGAGCAGAAAAAGACATTGGTCAGGCCCGACAGCTGGACCAGTTTTGCCGCCAGCTGCTCCTGGTTCGGCACGTGGTAGTAGTTGCTGCTGTGGATGATCTTGGTCAGCTGGTCCTGCAGCGCCGGCACCAGTTTGGGGTGGTTGTGGCCCAGCGTGTTGACCGCGATGCCGGCCAGCGCGTCGAGATAGACCTTGCCGTTCACGTCCCACACTCGCACGCCCTGGCCATGCGACAACGCGATCGGCACCCGGCCGTAGGTGTTCATGGTGTGGGGTGAGGACGCCTCGATCAAAGTCATTGGAAACTCTCCTTGGAAACAAAAAAGGGCTCAACGAGTGAGCCGCGCAGGGGTGATTTTAGGCACAGAGGCGGTTGCCGCTGGTTGCCGGTTTCGCATCACAGCGATGCGTTGCCTCGGGCCCGAAGCCGCTGCCAGGTCTTCTATAAGATACGTGGTTTGTGCAGTGCAGCATCGACTTTGACGCTGTATTCAGTCGACCGCACACCAGCCGACCTCAGACCAGCCGCCACACGTGATCTCCAACGACGCCAAAGAAGTCTTCATCCAGGGCATCACCCGGGACGGCAAGACTTTCCGCCCGGGCGACTGGGCCGAGCGCTTGGCCGGTGTCATGAGCTCGTTCCGGCCAGGCGGGCCCCAGCCCGGCAGCCACCTGAGCTATTCACCCTGGTGTGTTCCGACCGTGATCAACGGCATCAAGTGTGTCGTGGTCAACCGCGAGCTGCGCGCGCTCGAGCCGATGGCCTGGGACTTCGTGCTGAACTTCGCCCGAGATAACGAGTTGCAAGTGGCCGAGGCCTGCTTGATTCCGGACTCTCCGAAGATTTGATCGGTCGCATTCGGGTGCCAGCAAAGAAAAAACCGCCCGAAGGCGGTTTTTTCTTTGCTGGCAGCGCACCCGTTTCAAACGGCGCAGGTCTTTCGGACCTACGGGCTGTTTGCCTGAAGCGTCAGGCGGCGGGTTGGGCTGTGGCCAAAGCCTTGACCTTGGCCGACAGGCGGCTCTTGTCGCGAGCAGCCTTGTTCTTGTGGAAGATCTCCTTGTCGGCGACCTTGTCCACGATCGACTGGGCCTTGGCGAACAGTTCGGTCGCCTTGACCTTGTCGCCGGCGGCAACGGCCTTCTCGACGTTCTTCACCGCGGTGCGGTATTTGGAGCGCAGGGACGTGTTGGCTGCGTTGAGCTTGACGTCCTGGCGTACGCGTTTACGTCCCGACGCGAGGCGCGGGTTCTTTTTCTTGGGTTTGGCTGAGGCCATGAATGTGTTCCTTGGGGTCTGAGGATGATGCCGGCAAAGCCTTCCATTATAGGCGATCCCGGCGACCCGGCCCGGCCCCCGGAAACCGGCGCAGACCGGCGGCTACACTCGCCCCGGTGTCCCTGCTCAAAGCCGCTTCTACCGTCTCGCTGATGACCCTGGCGTCCCGCGTCACCGGCCTGGTGCGCGACCTGCTGATGGCGGCCACTTTCGGCGCCACGGCGATGACCGACGCCTTCAACGTCGCCTTCCGCATCCCCAACCTGTTCCGGCGCCTGTTCGGTGAGGGCGCGTTCAGCGCCGCCTTCGTTCCGGCCCTGGCGCATTCGAAGGAAAAGAACGGCGAGGCCGCCACGCTGGCGATGATCGACAGCGTGGCCACCGTGCTGGCCTGGACGCTGCTGCTCACCTGCGCCCTGGGCGTCGTCGGCGCGCCGGTGCTGGTGTGGGCCCTGGCCAGCGGCTTCAAGCAGGACCCGAGGGCTTTCGATGCCGCCGTGCTGATGACCCGGTGGATGTTCCCCTACATCGGCTTCATGTCGATGGTGGCGCTGTGCGCGGGGATCCTCAACACCTGGAAGCGCTTCGCGGTGCCGGCCGCCACGCCGGTGCTGCTGAACCTGGCGATGATCGCCGCGGCCTGGTTCGGCGCGCCCTGGTTCGCAGCCCGGGGCATCGAGCCGATCTATGCCATGGCCGGCGGCGTGATGGTCGGGGGGATCCTGCAGCTGGGTGTGCAGATTCCCGTGTTGCGAAAGCTCGGCCTGTTGCCGCGCATCGGCCTTCGCTGGCGGTCGCTGCGCTCGGCCTGGGCCGATCCGGGCATGCGCGGCGTCGCCCGGATGATGCTGCCGGCGTTGCTGGGCGTGGGCGTCGCGCACATCTCCATCCTCATCAACACCCAGATCGCCTCCTACCTGGCGCCGGGCAGCGTGACATGGCTCGGTTATGCCGACCGGCTGATGGAATTTCCCACGGCCATGCTCGGCGTCGCCCTGGGCGTGGTGCTGATGCCGCAACTGGCCGCCGCGCGGGCCGCCGGCGACAGCGATCGCTACAGCGCGATGCTCGACTGGGGCCTGCGCCTGGTGGTGGTTCTGGCGGTGCCGTGCTCTCTGGCGCTGCTGGTCTTTGCCCAGCCGCTGGTGGCCACCCTGTTCCACCATGGCGCGTTCAAGGACAGCGATGTCACCCAGGTGTCGCTGGCGCTGGCCGGTTATGGCGCCGGGCTGCTGGGGCTGGTGTCGATCAAGGTGCTGGCCCCTGGCTTCTACGCCAGCCAGGACATCCGCACGCCGGTGCGGATCGCGGTCGCGGTGCTGGTCATCACGCAGCTACTCAACATCGCGCTGGTGCCGCTGCTCAGGCATGCGGGGCTGGCGCTGTCGATCGGCCTCGGCGCGCTGGTCAATGCGCTTTGGCTGTTGCTCAGCCTGTGCAAGCGCGGCAGCTACCGGCCGGCGCCGGGCTGGTGGCGGTTTGCGTTGCAGGTGATCGCGGCCAGCGCTCTTCTTGCGGTGTTTTTGCTGTGGGCCGCCGCCAGTGTTCCCTGGCTTGCGATGCAGGCCCAAGGTGGAGTGCGTGCCGGGCTGATGGGCCTCGTTCTGCTTGCCTCGGCTGCTATTTATTTCGGAGCGCTCTGGGCCGCCGGCGTGAAACTCAGGCAACTGGTCCTACGCTAAAGGGGTGCGCGCGCTGCCAGTTGCGAACAGATGAGCTCGAACGCAGTTTTGCAGCATGACTTAAGTCACTTCCGCAGGGCGCCAGTGCGCACTACGATCGGTGTATGACCCCCGCGGCGCCCGTGCAGGACTATCCGACCAGGCTGGCGAGCGCTACCGCTGGCCAGCCAGTCTCCGCCATGGGCGGCATTCTGGTGGTGGACGATCACGACCTGGTGCGGCTTGGCTTTCGCTCGCTGCTGCAGGTCCAGATGGCAGGCGCAGACCCGCCGGTCGCGGTCTTTGAAGCGCAGACCCTGGCTGGAGCTTTGGCTGTTTATGCCGCAAACGAGTTCGCCATCGGCGTGGTGCTGCTCGACCTGGCGCTACCCGACACACAGGGCGTTGGTGCGTTGTTGGCGTTCCGTGCGCGATTTCCGGCCGCCCGGGTCGTGGTGCTATCAGGCACGGGCGACAAGGCGGTTGCCGAAAGCGCGCTTGCGCTTGGTGCCACTGCCTTCCTTTCCAAGTCGGGCGATCTGGCCGAGGTGTTGCGCTTCATCCAGGAACGCGGGCTGTTCCAGGGTCGGGCCTTCACTGCCGATGCCCCCTGGCCGGCCGATGGCCGGGCTGGCGGTTCGGCCGAGATGGCTACCCGTCAAACTCTCACACCCCGTCAGATTCAGATGCTGGAATGGATCCTGGCAGGCAAGTCGAACCGGGAAATCGCCCGCGTCGCCAAGCTTAGCGAAGGCACGGTCAAGAACCACGTCTCGACCCTTCTGCTCGTGTTCGGCGCCCGGTCGCGGGCGCAGCTGATCAGCAGTCTGCGCTGAGGCGGCCCACCGATGCGTGGCCTACCGACCGTTGCGCTCGCGCCATCCAGGCTGGCCGAATCGGTGCTGCTTGCGCAGGTTGCCTCGCTGTTCGCCACCATTAGAGCGGCCACCCTGGCCGACGGCGCAGTCGCCATGGTCTTTGGCGCTGTCATGTATTGGCAGCTGCGCAACCCGTTGGTCCTGGTTTGGATGGCCCTGCACCTGGGCCAGAACCTGCGACTTCCGCTGCTGACAGCGTACTTCCGTGATCCTGAAGCAGCCTCACGCAGCCCTTTCTGGGCCCGTCTGTACAGCCGCGAAGTGCTGATCAACAGTTCCGTCTGGGGCCTGGCGCCCTTGATGTTCCTGCCTGCGGGCAACTTGTCCCTGACCTCGCTGATGATGCTGGTGATGATGGGGATCTGCGCGAGCGGCGCGCTTTCAGTTGCGCCCTTGAAGCAGGCCCTGTTCTGCTACGTCGTTCCCATGATGCTGGGGCTCACCGTGGCGCTGGCGCTCCATGCCGATGTCATTTCGCTTTTTCTGGCTGCCTGCGGTGCGGGTTTCCTGGGGATGACGCTCACATTCGCGGCTCAGCAGCATCGGATGCTGACCGAGGCGCTGGTCACACGGTTCGAGAAGGAAGCCCTGGCCGAGCAGCTCAGGGCGCAAGTGGCGGCGACCCAGCGCATCAGCGAGGAAAAAACCCGCTTTCTCTCGGCCGCCAGCCATGACCTGCGCCAGCCGCTGCATGCCATTGCACTGTTTGGCGCGGTGCTCGAAAAGGACCTGGTCGGCCATGCGAGCGGCACTCACGCCGCGCGCCTGATGCGGGCTGTCAATGCCCTGGGCAAGTCGCTCGATTCAATGCTTGATGTCTCGCGGCTGGACGCCGGCTTGGTGACCCCTGTGCTGGGGGCGGTGCCGCTGCAACCTTTGTTCCAGTCGATCAACCATGTGTTTTCAGCCCGGGCCTCGGAAAAAGACCTGCAGCTGCGGCTGCGGTCCAGTCCGCTGTGGGTGCGCAGCGATATGCAGTTGCTGCAGCGCCTGCTGTCCAACCTGGTGGACAACGCCCTGAAATACACCGTCTCGGGTGGGGTGCTGGTGCTGGCCCGGCAGCGAGGCGAGGAGATCTGGATCGACGTGCGCGACACCGGTATCGGCATCGCGCCAGAGCAGATGGAGCGCATCTTTGAGGAGTTCTACCAGGTTGACAACCCCGGGCGCGACCGCGCTTACGGCCTGGGAATCGGATTGTCCATCGTGCAGCGCCTCTCGCGCCTGCTGGGTCACGCCGTGCAGGTGCAATCGCGCCCCGGCCGGGGCAGCCGCTTTCGGGTGGTGTTGCCGCGCGCGGAGCCGACCGCCGCGGCTACTTCATGGTCACCCGACACGTCCGGGCGGTTTTTCGTGCCTGCGCGGCGCCTGCCGCGGCGGGTGCTGATCGTTGATGACGAAAACGACATTCGCGAGGCAATGCTGGCCGTGCTGCAGTCGTATTCGGTCGAGGCCAGCGCGGTGGCCGATGAGACCCAGGCCGAAACCGAACTGGCGCAGGCGATCGCCGGAGGCCGCCCTTACGAAGCGCTGCTGTGTGACTACCGCCTGGCAGGCGGCGCCGACGGGTTGAGCGCCGGACAGCGCCTGCAACGCCGGTTCGGCCCCACGCTTGCGCTTTTGTTGATCACGGGCGAGACCGCGCCCGAACGGCTGCAGCGGGTGCGCGATTCGCGCGTGCCGGTGCTGTTCAAGCCTGTGGGCGCCAAAACCCTGATGCAGGCACTGGCCGACTGCGCCGCTGGTTAGGCGGGAGGCCGCCCCCAGAGCGTGTCGCGCCGACAGTGCAGTCGGCCCGCGCAGTGGTTGCGTCCACTTACATATTTCCTGTGCAAGCAATGACTTTCGGCACTCGGGGATTGCACACACCTATTTACATACTGCGCTTTCGTTTTTCACCATCCACGCTGAAGGAATCTTATGCACGCTCGAACACCAACTCAGGCCCGAACGCAGCAGCTCCGGGGCGTGCGCCATTCCCTCGTCTGCTGGAACGCAAACCCGCAGCGTCGCCTGGGCCTGCTGCTGGCCATAGCCGCCGTGCTCAGTGCCTGCGGCGGAGGCGGCAGCAGCACTGCCGAGCCGGCCTCCGGCACCGCGCCGGCAACACCGCCGGCCACCGCTGTGCCTGCACCAGCACCAGCACCCGCACCCGCGCCTGCACCGGCACCAGCACCAGCACCAGCA
>JAJAZH010000472.1 GCA_026785815.1 Ramlibacter sp.
TGCTCGGCGTCTGGCCGCCCACCACGCACCAGTTCGACGAGTGCGTGGACCACATCCGGCAGGCGATGCTCGACGCGTTGGCCGGGGCCGGCGAAAGCTGCTTCTCGCCGGTCGCGCGCCGCATCGACTGCGCCGAAGATGCTCCGAGCCTGTGGTTCCTGCGCGCCGACATGATGGTGGTGCTGGCGGCGCGCTACGGAGAGGAACGGGCGCGCGAGCGGATGCGGGAGATCTCGGCGCAGTTCGAGGGCGTGCTGCCGAAAGGGCTGCGAACCCGAGCGAGTCCGCTCGCGCACTGAACCCGCCGAGTCCGCTCGCGCACTGACCCTGGCGCGCCGCGGCTGAACTCGCACGAAGCGGCGCACGGGGACGGTGCCTGCAATGGGTGTTGGCATGGCGGTCTTCCTTGATTGACACGCAGCAACCGGGTGCCAGAATCGTTCGAATCCTGCATTCAGCGGCCCCCATGAAGCGGCCCCCATGAGCGACGTCCCCGCCTCCATCCAGACCCGAGCCGACGGCCCGGTGGGATGGATATCGCTGGACCGGCAGCAAGAAGCTGGTCGAAACGGTTGGCGCAGCCGGCGCCCGCGAGATTCTCCTGACCGGACGCTGGTTCGATGCCGATGTCGCACTGCGCATGGGTTTCGTGAACCGGGTGGTCGCGGCCGCCCGACGGGCGTTTGCCAGCGAAGACTTCGTGGACGGGCGCCGCGCATTCATGGAAAAGCGCGCGCCGCGTTTCAATCGGCATTGAATTCTGGAGACGATCATGAATCCGACTCGACGGCGCGTATTGACGATGGCGGGGGCGAACGCAGCAGCCTGGGTCGTGGCGGGATCGGCCCTGGCGGCCGGCTATCCCGACCGGCCGCTCAAATTGATCATGCCGTACCCGCCTGGCGGCGGCGCCGCCCAATGGGCTCGCATCGTGGTGGCCAAGCTGGAGAAGGTGCTGGGCCAGACGGTGGTGTTCGACTACCGGCCGGGCGGCAGCACCACCATCGGGGCCGAGGCCGCGGCGCGCGCGGCCCCCGACGGCTACACCATCCACCTGGTCGACAGCACGGCCTTTGCCTATGTGCCGAACCTGCGCAAGGTCAACTACGACCCGATCCGCTCGTTCACGGTGCTGGGTCCGCTGGGAGCACTGCCGCTGATGATCGTGGCCCATCCTTCGGTCCCGGTGCGCAACATCCAGGAACTGGTGGCCTATGCGCGTGCCAATCCTGGAAAGCTCAATTGCGCCAGCGCAGGTGTCGGCTCGCCGCATCACCTGATTGCGGAATTCTTCAAGATCCGCGCCGGCATCAGCATGAACCATGTGCCGTACAAGGGCGCTGTGCAGTACCTGGCCGACCTGGTCGGCGGCCAGGTCGACCTGGCGGTATCGACCCTGGCGCCGGCCATACCCTACCTGCAGGCGGGGCGGATCAAGGCCCTCGGCATGAGCACGGCCAAGCGCTCGCTGGCCCTGCCGGAGGTGCCCACAATTGCGGAGCAAGGCTTCGAGGGGTTCGACGAGAAACCCTGGAACTGCTTCGTCGGTCCAGCTGGCATGCCGGCCGAACCGCTGGAGCGGCTGCGCGCGGCCTTGCGCACCGTTTATGAAGACCGCGAGGTGGTGACTGCGTTGAACAAAGCCGGGGTCGAGGAAGTCGGCGCAATGCAGATCCCGCAGATCGGCGAGCAGATGCGAAAGGATCTCGCCAAGTGGGGCGACGTGATCCGGCAGGCAAAAATCACGATCGAGAGCTGAGGGCTTATGTACAGACCGGCGCCTGGGGGTGCGTTCGAAGGCTTGCGCGTGATCGACCTGACGCAGGTCCGCTCAGGTCCGACCTGCGTCAAGCAGTTCGCGGATTTCGGCGCCGACGTGATCCGCATCGAGCCCCCGCCCGCTTCGGGCCGGGCCGAGCTGATGACCGGTCCGCGCGACGGCGCCGACATGCAGAACCTGCATCGCAACAAGCGGCTGCTGACGCTCGACCTCAAAGCGCCCGGTGGTCAGGAAGTGCTGGCCCGGCTGGTCCGCACCGCCGACGTGCTGGTGGAGAACTACCGGCCCGATGTGAAGGTGCGACTCGGGATCGACTACGAAACCCTTGCGGCCATCAACCCGCGGATCATCCTCGCAAGCATCTCCGGTTTCGGCCAGGACGGACCCTACCGCGACCGGCCCGGCTTCGACCAGATCGCCCAGGGCATGTGCGGGCTGATGTCGGTCACCGGGCGGCCCGGCGAAGGGCCGATGCGGGCCGGCGCCGCCGTTGTCGACGTCGCTTGCGGCTTGTATGCGGCGCTCGGCGTGATGACCGCGCTGCACGAACGCCAGCGCAGCGGGCGCGGCCAATGGGTGCAAGCCTCGCTGCTGCAATCGGGCCTGGGCTTGATGGATTTCCAGGCGGCGCGCTTTCTCGTCGATGGTGAAGTGGCCGGGCAAGTCGGTAACGACCATCCGACCAGTATGCCGACAGCGGCCTACGCCACCGCCGACGGCTACCTGAACCTGGGCGCCAGCGGCGACGCGATCTGGCGCCGCCTGTGCGCCATGCTGGACCTGCCGACGTTAACCGCCGATGCCCGCTTCGCCACCGACCCGGAACGTTCGCGCAACCGGGATGCGCTCAATGCGATCCTGGCCGCGGAATTCAAGACCAGAACGAGCGCCGAATGGATCGACCGGTTGAATTCAGCCGGGGTGCCGTGCGGTCCGATCTACACCACCGACCAGGTGTTCGATGATCCGCAGGTGGTGCACGGCGCGATGGCCGCAACCATCCCCCACCCGAAGCGCGGCGAGATCCGCGTTCTCGCGCCCACCGCGCGGCTGTCGCGGACGCCCGGCGTGCTGGACAAAGCACTCGGCCAGGTTGGAGAGGACACCGAGGACGTGCTCTCCGAACTCGGCTACCTGGAAGCGGAAGTTCGGGGGCTGCGGGAACGGGGCGTGGTTTGAGTTGGTAGCGGCGTTCAAAAAGCGCCGCACGCGTTCAACTCACGCCACCCGCAATCCAGCATGGCCAGGAAAGCAAGAAACTCTTCGAATGCGCGTGGATTGCGCGCTAAGTGTGCAAGAAACCCAATGTCGCTCTCGATCGCCATCGATGGCCAGCCGAGGCTGGGCGACGGCCTCTATGTGGCGCCCGTCCGGCACCGCTGCTCCCAACGTTACTCTGGTTTGAAGCAGGAGCGCTCCAGGTGCCGCCTGCGGCAACACCCCGATGCTGGCATCCATCCGCCGCAGCCCAAGCCTGAGCCACTGGTGGTTTCTACAGACCCAGCAGTCGCCGGACCTTCACACACGGGCTCATCTGGTGAGTTTCGCGCAATCGCAAA
>JAJAZH010000473.1 GCA_026785815.1 Ramlibacter sp.
GCCCCCAGCCAGTCGACAGCGTCCCGGTCGGCGGACTTCAGGCGAGCGCCAGCAGCAGGCACAGGCCGGTCGCACCAACCAGTGCGCCGGTGGTCACGATGTGGCCCGACGCCAGCGACTTGGCCCGTTCAAGTGCCGACCGCAGAGGCAGCAACGCACCGTGCGAACGCTCGCAGTCACACATATGGGACGCGAGCGCGGTCATGTCGCTCGAAACGAAGGAATTGTCGTCGGCAGGCAAGTGCGCCTGCACTGGAATGGTGGTCATGCTCGACTCCGGGTGGTGCGCCGGACAGAGCCGCCGAATGGGCGGTCCGTCTCTTCTAAGGCGATGATTCGATCCTACGCAGATCCCGGGAAAACGCTGTCGGACCACGCGACGCTGGCCGTAGGATGGCTCCTACAGAGTCTGGCTCATCCGGTGTTGCGCAACCCGGCCGCAATGCCGTTGATCGAGATGTGGATTCCGCGTCGGGTGCGCTCATCGGTCTGGCCGGCGCGATGCCGGCGCACCAATTCCACCTGCAGGTGATGCAACGGGTCGATGTAGGGGAAGCGGTGCCGGATCGAACGCTGCAGTTCCGGATTGCCCGCCAGCCGCTGCTTGCTGCCGGTGATCCACTGCAACGCCTGTGCGGTGCGGTGCCACTCGGCCTCGATCAATGCGAAGACGCGTTTGCGCAAACGGGAGTCGGCCACCAATCTGGAATAGCGAGAAGCGAGCGCCAGGTCGCTCTTGGCCAGCACCATGTCCATGTTCGACAGCAAGGTGCGAAAGAAGGGCCACTGGCGATCCATGTTCTGCAGCAGCGCCAGCGCCTCGCGTCGCGATTGCGCGGGGTTCGAGCCCAGGAATTCCTGCACCGCGGAGCCGAAGCCGTACCAGCCAGGCAAGGTGAGGCGGCACTGGCCCCAGCTGAAGCTCCAGGGCACGGCGCGCAGGTCCTCGATGCGCTGCGACGGGTGCCTGGACGCCGGCCGCGAGCCGATGTTGAGTTCGGCGATTTCCCGGATCGGAGTCGAGCTGAAAAAGTACTCGGTGAACCCGGGTGTTTCGTAGACCAGTGAGCGGTAGGCCTTCATGCTGGCCTGCGACAAGGACTCGGCGGCACGCAGGAAAGCCGGCGGCGGTGTCTCGCTCGATTTCAGCAGGGTGGCCTCGAGCGTTGCTGCCACCAGGGTTTCCAGGTTGCGGCGGCCGATCTCCGGATTGCCATATTTGGAGCCGATGATTTCGCCCTGTTCGGTGACCCTCAACTGCCCGCGCACGGTGCCCGGTGGCTGCGCCAGGATCGCCTGGTAGCTGGGTCCGCCGCCGCGGCCGACGGTGCCGCCGCGGCCATGGAACATCCGCAGCCGGATGGAATTGGCCCCCACGCTTGTCACTGCGTGTCCTGCGCTGCCCCCCGAGGGGGCTTCGATCGCCTTGGGGCGGCCCGGCGACGATCGAGTGGCCCCCACGCTTGTCACTGCGTGTCCTGCGCTGGCCCCCGAGCGGGCTTCGATCGCCTTCGGGCGGCCCGGCGACGATCGAGTGGCCCCCACGCTTGTCACTTCGTGTCCTGCGCTGCCCCCCGAGGGGGCTTCGATCGCCTTCGGGCGGCCCGGCGACGATCGAGTGGCCCCCACGCTTGTCAGTTCGTCGAACAGCTGCACCAGCGCGATCTCGGCGCGGTAAAGCTCCCAGTTGCTGGTGAAGATGCCGCCGTCCTTGTTGCTGTCGCTGTAGCCCAGCATGATGTCCTGCTCGCAGTACTGGTCGGGCCCGGCCCGCTGCACCATGGCCGCGATACCGGGCAGGGCGTAGAACTCGCGCATGATCGGCGCCGCGCTGCGCAGGTCGGCGATGGTCTCGAACAGCGGCACCACGATCAGGTCGGCCCGGGCCTTCGAATCCAGCGTGCCCTGGAACAGCCCGACCTCCTTTTGCAGCAGCAGCACTTCCAGCAGGTCGCTCACCGCTTCGGTGTGACTGATGATGTAGTGGCGGATCGCCTGGGTGCCGAACTGCGCGCGCATCTGCAGCGCCATCTCGAAGATTGCCAGCTCGCTCTCGCAGTGCACCGAATACCGGGCACCAACGACACGCAGCGAACGCGAATCGCAAAGCAGTTTCAGCAGCAGGGTGCGCTTGTCGGCTTCCGCCAGCCTGGCATAGCCGGACTCGATGCGCGCGCTGGCCAGCAGTTCGGACACCACCAACTGGTGCTGGTCCGAGCTTTGCCTCAAGTCGACGGTCGCCAGGTGGAAGCCGAACACCTCGACCGCGCGCACCAGCGGGTGCAGCCGCTGCGCCACCAGGGCGCGGGCCTGGTGCGCCAGCAGCGAGGTCTGCAAGGTCCGCAGGTCGGCCAGGAAATCTTCAGCCCGCAGATAGGGGTCTTGCGGCGCGACGGCATGGCGAGCCGCATCGCCGCCCGTCAGGCCCTTGAGCGTGGCGGCGAGGCGCGAATACATGCCGGTCAGGGCGCGCCGGTAAGGCTCGTCCTGGCGATGTTCGTTGCGATCGGGAGAGCGCTCGGCCAGGGCTCGCATGGCCGGCGTCACGTCGACCAGCATGGCTGACAGCGACAGCTCGGCGCCCAGCTGATGGATCTGCGAGAGGTAGTGGCGCAATGCCACGTCGCCTTGCCTGCGCAAGGCGTGCTCCAGCGTCTGCGCGCTGACGTTGGGGTTGCCATCGCGGTCGCCGCCGATCCAGTTTCCCAGTCGCAGGAAGCTGGCGACCGGCTGCTGCCCCAGCTCGCGTTCCAGCTCGGCATACAGCTTCGGGATCTCGCGCAGGAAAGTGGACTCGTAATAGCTGAGCGCGTTCTCGATTTCGTCGGCCACCGTGAGCCGTGTGAAGCGCAGCAGGCGGGTCTGCCACAGCTGCATCACGCGGGCCCGGATCTGTGCATCGTTGGCCGCCAGTTGCCTGGGCGCCAGTGCGTCCTTCGGCAACGCCTGGGACTTGATCGCGTCGCGCTCGACCAGCAGGTTCGCGATGGCGCGCTCGGCGTCCAGGATGCTCTTGCGCTGCACCTCGGTCGGATGCGCCGTCAGCACCGGCGAAAGGTGGGCTTGCGCCAGCGTTTGCGAAATGGTCCGCGGGGTGATGCCGGCCTGGCGCAAGCGGGCCATGGCCACCTCGATGCTGCCTTCCTGCGTGTCGCCGGTGCGTTCGCGCAGGATCCGCCGGCGGATCTGATGCCGGTCTTCGGCCAGGTTGGCGAGATGGCTGAAATAGGTGAAGGCGCGGATCACGCTCACCGTCTTGTCGCCCGACAGCGATTTCAGCAGTTGCTTGAGGTCCTTGTCTGCCGCCGGGTCGGCATCGCGGCGGAAGGCGACGGAGAGCCGGCGCACGCGCTCCACCAGTTCGAACGCTGCAACTCCTTCCTGCTCGCGGATCACGTCGCCCAGGATCCGGCCCAGCAGCCGGATGTCTTCGATCAGCGGGCGCTCGTTGTCACGGGCCCGCGGCGAGGGCGATTTCGGCGAGGGTCGCGGCATCGTGTGGTGCTCCGGGTGCTTAAATAAAAGGCAGCGCCCATGCTAGCATCGGTTCTTCCAAACGAATTTTTCAGGTGACGATCTTGAGCTCGCTGGTCATCGCCACCCGTGAAAGCAGACTGGCGCTGTGGCAGGCGGAGCATGTGAAGTCGCTGCTGGAGCAGCTTGGTCACAGCGTTTCCCTGCTGGGCATGACGACCACGGGCGACCAGATCCTGGACCGCAGCCTGAGCAAGGTCGGCGGCAAGGGCCTGTTCGTGAAGGAATTGGAACAGGCGCTGGAGCAGGGACGCGCCGACCTGGCCGTCCATTCGCTCAAGGATGTGCCGATGGACCTGCCCGAGGGCTTCTCGCTGGCCTGCGTGCTGGAGCGCGAGGACCCGCGCGACGCACTGGTCTGCCCCAATTACGCTTCGCTTGCGCAAGTGCCGCAGAGCGGCATCGTCGGCACCTCCAGCCTGCGGCGCTGCGTGTTGCTGCGCGCGCTGCGCCCGGACCTGCGGATCGAACCCTTGCGCGGCAATCTTGACACGCGGCTGCGCAAGCTCGACCAGGGTCAGTACGACGCGATCGTGCTGGCGGCGGCGGGGCTGAAGCGCCTGGGTCTGGAACAGCGGATCCGCCAGGTCTTCGAACCGTCGGAGATGCTGCCCTCGGCGGGGCAGGGGGCGCTGGCGATCGAGGTTCGCAGTTCGCGCGTCGACCTGCTGGAGATGCTGATGCCGCTCGCGCACCGAGGCACCTGGCTGGCCGTTGCCGCGGAGCGCGCGGTCAGCCGCGCCATGGGCGGCAGTTGCTCGATGCCGCTGGCGGCCTACGCGACTATTTCTGGCGAGTGGCTGCAACTGGCCGCAGCCTGGGGCGAGCCCGAAGGCGCTGCGCCGCTGGTCCGCGTCAGCGACGCTGCGAACGTGGCCGATCTCGGGCAGGCGGAGGCGCTCGGCGCGCAGATCGCGGTCCGCTTGCGCGCCGGTGGCGCCCACTGAGATGCCGGTGCTCGTGACCCGGCCGGCGCGCGAGGCGCAGCGCTGGGTCCAGCGGTTGCGCCAGCGCGGCCTCGATGCCGTCGCGCTGCCATTGATCGACATCGGACCCGCACCCGATGTGGCGCCAGTCCGGGCGGCCTGGGACCGGCTTGCCGGGTTCGACGCAGTGATGTTCGTGAGCGGCAACGCGGTCGACGGTTTTTTTGCGCTTCGGCCCGCTGCCAGCGACTGCTGGCCGGGCCCGTCCGGGAGTGCGGGACCGCGTGTGTGGGCGCCTGGCCCGGGGACCTCGCGGGCATTGCTCGAGGCCGGCGTTCCGGCCGCGGCAATCGACCAACCTCCGGCAACGGCGCCGCAGTTCGATTCCGAGGCGCTCTGGGGGCGGGTCGGCGATCAACTGCGTGCTGGCCAGCGGGTGTTGGTGGTGCGCGGCGCGAGCGCGGCCGGACAGGGCACCGGCCGGGACTGGCTGGCTGCCAGGCTGGCCGAACGCGGCATCGAGGTCACCACTGTCGCCGCCTACAGCCGCACGCCGCCGGCCTGGACCCCAGCCCAGTTCGCCTTGGGCGAGCAAGCGTCGGACCCTGCGTCGATCTGGCTGTTCAGCAGTTCCGAAGCCATCACCTGTCTGCGGTCGCTGCTTCCCGGGCAGGACCGGACCCATGCCCGCGCCATCGCGACCCACCCGCGCATTGCCGCGACCGCGACCGAGGCCGGTTTCGGTGTTGTATGCCTGTCACGACCGGCGCTGGACGACGTGGTGCGCTCGATAGAATCGATGCGATGAGTTCCGAGCCTGTGAGCACGCCGGTCGTTGACGCCGTTCCCGCGCTCGAAGCCGTGCCGGTGGCCTGGACCGCGCCGCGCGGTTTCACCCTCTCCAGGCCGGTGCTGTTCATGCTGGTGCTGCTGACCGGGCTGTCGCTGTTGGTCAGCATGATGCTGTGGCAGCGGCTGTCCGCGATCCAGGAGCAGCTGGCGCGCCAGAGCGGGGAATCCGGCACGCTGGCGGTGGAGGCGCGGACCCTGGCGCGGCAGGCGCAGGATGTCGCGCGCGAAACGGCGGCGCGGCAGGCGGTGATGGAATCCCGGCTGTCGGAAGTCGCGATGCAGCGCAGCCAGCTGGAAGACTTGATGCAGAGCCTGTCGCGGTCGCGCGACGAGAACCTGGTGGTCGATATCGAGTCGGCTGTCCGCCTGGCGCAGCAGCAGGCGCAGCTCTCCGGCAGCGTCGAGCCGTTGCTGGCGGCATTGCGCACCGCCGAACAGCGTCTGGCTCGCGCCGCGCAACCCCGTCTCAATCGCCTGCGCTCCGCGGTCGGCCGCGACATCGAACGCATCACCGCGGCACGCGTGACCGACATCCCCGGCCTGATGGCGAAGCTGGACGAACTGGTGCGCCAGGTTGACGACCTGCCCCTGGCCAATGCGGTGGCCAGCGGCGGCGCCGGCGGCAAGAGCAAGGAGCCGCCGCCAGTGGACATGTCCTGGTGGCAGCGCAGCTTGTCGGTGCTTCATGCGGAGGCCCGGGCCCTGTTGCGCGTCAGCCGGATCGACCAGCCAGAAGCGGTGCTGCTGGCCCCGGAACAAGGTTTCTTCCTGCGCGAGAACCTCAAGCTCAAGCTGCTCAATGCGCGGCTGGCGCTGTTGTCGCGGCAGACCGAGTCGGCGCGGGCGGACGTCGCGGCCGCGTCGTCCGCGATCGCCCGCTACTTCGAGGC
>JAJAZH010000474.1 GCA_026785815.1 Ramlibacter sp.
GGCTGCAGCAGGACCACCTGCAGATGGAATCGCGCTGGGTGCAGGCGCGCAGCGTGCTGGCAGCCATCGCGCACCGGCAGCTGACGCTTCTGGGGCAGGACGACGAGGCGGCCCTGGATGCCTTTGCCGGCCTGTACGCAGGCCATATCGAGGCAGAAGAAAACAGTGCCTATCCGGCGGCGCGCGCCTTGCTGGACACCGACGCCCTGACCGCCATGAGCCGCGAGATGATGCACCGGCGCGGCCTGACCGACTGACCGGTCACGACGTCACTGCTCCATGGACTTCGCGCCCTCTCCCCGCGCCCAGGACCTCGGCCTGAAGCTCGATGCGTTCATGCAGCGCTACCTGCTGCCCTACAACGCCGCCTGGCACCGCTCGGTCGCTGACGGCATCTACCCGCCGCCCTTTCTGGACGACCTGAAGGCGCTGGCGCGCGAAGAAGGGCTGTGGAACCTGTTCCTGCCCGGCTTGCGGGCGGACGAGCCCGGCACGCGCTTGTGCAACCTCGACTACGCGCCGCTGGCTGAAGCCATGGGCCGCCTGCCCTGGGCGCCGGAGGTCTTCAACTGCAGCGCGCCCGATACCGGCAACATGGAGTTGCTGCATCGCTTCGCCAGCCCGGTGCAGCGCAAACGCTGGCTGGCGCCGTTGCTGGGCGGGTGCATCCGCTCAGCGTTCGCGATGACCGAGCCCGACGTGGCGTCGTCCGATCCCACCAACCTGCACGCGACCGTGCGACGCGAGGACGGGCTGCTGGTGCTGAACGGGCGCAAGTGGTTCATCACCGGCGCCGCCCATCGCGATTGCAGGCTGCTGGTCGTCATGTGCCGCAACCACGACAGCGATGACCACAACGACATTGGCAGCGACAGCGCGCAGGCGCAGGCACACGGCCGGCACAGCATGGTGCTGGTGCCGCTGGACACGGCCGGCGTGCAGGTGGTGCGCAACATCACCGTCCTGCACCACCACGCGCCCGAAGGCCATTGCGAAATCCTGCTGCGCGACGTCCGTGTCCCGGCCGATCAGCTCCTGGGCGAATGGGGCCAGGGATTCGCCATGGCACAGGCCCGCCTGGGCCCCGGCCGCGTGCATCACTGCATGCGGACAGTCGGCCAGTGCGAACTCGCGCTGGAGTTGCTCACCGCGCGCACCCTGGAGCGCCACGCGTTCGGGCACTACCTGTCGGAATTTTCCAATGTGCAGGACTGGATCGCCGAGTCCCGCATCGAGATCGACCAGGCCCGACTGCTGGTGCTGCACGCAGCCTGGCTGCTGGACCTGGGCAGCGCTGACCCGGCGCGGCTGCGGGCCCAGATCGCAGCCATCAAGGTGGTGGCCGCCCGCTTGCAGACGCGGGTGGTCGACCGCGCGATGCAGGCCTTCGGCGCCATGGGCTTGTCGCCCGATACGCCGCTGGCGTACTTCTGGACCTGGGGCCGGGCGCTGCACCTGATGGATGGGCCCGACGAAGTGCACCTGCGCACGGTGGCGCGGCACGAGCTGGCGCGGTCCCGCGAACGCACCGGCGCCACGTCTGCCTGGTTCACCACACCCCAGCAGATGCAGGCAGCGCCGCGCATTCGCTAGGGTCGGCCGCAGTCAGGCCGCTGGCGCCAGAGCGGTGCGGCGAACGCGCCGGATGTTGAAGGCGCTGGCGATCAGGATCGCCTGGAACAGCACCAGGCCCAGCCACACCCCCTGGTACTGCTGGCGGTCCATCAACGCGCCGAACACCAATGGCGCCAGCGCCTGGCCGATGTCGAGACTGGAATAGACGACGCCGTAGACCCGTCCGGTGGCGTTCTCGGGACTGGAGCGCTTGACCAGCAGGTCGCGGGACGGCGCGGCCAGTCCGCTGGCGAAGCCCATGGCGCCGAACAGCGCCGGCACCGCCAGCGCAGGCACCGGTGCGAAGCCGATCGCCAGGGCGACCAGCGCAGCGGTCCCGAAGCCGGCAGCGACGACCCGTTCGCAGCGCGACGGGTCCGCCGCCAGGAAGCCCCCCAGCACCATCCCGCCGGCGCTGAACACCATGTACACGGTCAGGCACATGGCGGCCAGTGCGATCGGCACGCCGTGCAATTGCCGGGCGGCCTCGGGCGCGAACGACTGGATCACGCTCAGGACCACGGCGTAGAAAAAGAAGAACGCAAAGCACATCCAGAGCGCCGGGATCCGAAGGAAGGCGAAGTCGCCGTCCCGATATTGCCCGCTGGTGGCCGGCGACGGCACCATCGCCGGCAGTGCCAGCCGGGCCCGGTTCAGCCACAGCACCAGCATCACCCCGAAGACCAGCGTGCCGGCGCCTGCCAGGGCCACGCGCCAGGAAAACGCGATCGCCAACGGCACCAGCAAGGCCGGGGCCAATGCCCAGCCCAGGCTGCCGGTGATGCCATGAAAACTGTAGGCGTGGCCCAGGCGCGCGGCGCTGACCTTGCGGTTGAGCAGCGTGTAGTTGACCGGATGGAACACCCCGTTGCCGACGCCGGCCAGCACCGAGCACAGGGCCATCACCCCGTAGTTGGGACTGAGCGCGAACCCGAAGGCCGCCAGTCCCAGCAGCGCGAGGCCGGCGAACAGGATCGGCCGCGGGCCCATCCGGTCGACCAGGAAGCCGGACGCTGTCTGCACGCCGCAGGAGACGACGAAAAACAGCGTCATCAGGAAGCCGAGCTCGGTGTAGCTGGCGTTGAAAGCATCCTTCAGCCACGGAAACAGCGGCGCCAGCAACAGCTGGCTGAAGTGGCTGACCATGTGCGCCAGCCCGACCAGACCGATCAGCCCGGCGTCCTGCCGCAACGGCGCGGCCAGGGGCGGTGCGGCGGCGGCGGCAGCGGCAGACGTGATGGTCATGCCGCAATCGTACCGCGCCCCGAGCCGTTTCCCCAATGACGGGCGCCGCGCAACGACAAGCCGTAGCGGCCTGCGCTGAGGTTGGTTCAGGAGAATTTCCTACGCCCGGCTCCGCCAGTATCCGACCGTTGCGCCAGCGCCGCCCGCGTTCAATTCACCCGTCGAAACGAGCCGCACCGGCTCATCGAAAACAAGAGAGATCGGGAGGGCTTATGGGGCAGCAAGAGAAGAACGGAAACCAAAGCGAAGACCAGCATAAAGTGCGCGATGACTACGCATCCTCCAGCCGCAAGCCGGACGCCCAACGCGATACAGATCGCGAGGCCGACCGCAGCATCGGCTCCGGGGCCAGCGGCGAAGGCGCCGGTAGCGCGCTCGAGGCCATGCTGAAAAGGCGCCAGTCGCACGTCGACTCGCTCCCGGGCCCGGTCCCGCCTCCAGTCGTGCCGCCGTAGGGCGCAAGGAAGAAGGACCCGGATCGCTCCGGCGCATCTTGACGCCCCAAAGCGCGCGCAAGGCCGACCACCCACACCTTGTCATACCGGGCTCGACCCGGTCTCCACGGTGACCGGCGCGCATGGATGCCGGGTCAAGCCCGGCATGACAACTTTCTGTCTCTGCGCCGAAGCACCTACGCTGGGCCAACGGTCTGCCAGCCCGCATCAGTCCAGTTGAAGGCTTGGGTCGACGCCTCCTGAAACTTCTCCTGCTCGATGACCCAAGCCCAGCGCACCACCTCGAGCCGGTCGGCGTCGGAGCGGATCAGGTTGAAGGAATTGGTTTCTCCGCGGCTGCGGGTCGACGTGGCGGTGCCGGCCTGCACCACCAGCGCGGCGCGGCCATCGACCGGATAGCGGGTCGCCGTGCTGGAGATGTGGGTGGTATGGAGATGCCCTGCCAGCAGCACGTCGGCGCCGGCCCGAAGGAACACTCCCATCGCCTCCTCGGCCCGGTCCACCAGGTGTTTTTCCTTGAAGCCTTCGGGCAGGTCGAACGGATGGTGGGTGACAACGAACTTGGTCAACCGGTCGTGCAGCGGCGCCATCCGGTCGTGCAGCCGCTGCATCTGCACCTTGTTGACGCGCCCGTCCTTGAAGGTGAAGGATCGCGCGGTGTTGATACCGGCAACGGCGATCTCGTCGTCGGCGTGGAACGGCTCCAGATCCGCGCTGATAAATTTGCGGTACTTCGTCAGCGGCGAAAAGAAGCGCTGAAACACGTTGTAGAGCGGCACGTCGTGGTTGCCGGGAACGACGATCTGCGGCTTCGGCAGCCGGTCCAGGAACTCGCGTGCCGCCTTGAATTCGTGCGGCTTGGCGCGCTGGGTCAGGTCGCCGGAAACCACCACCACATCGGGCTCGAGGCTGTGGATCAGCGGAACAATGGCGGCAGCGACGGTTTCGTCGACGCGGCCGAAGTGGATGTCGGACAGGTGCACCAATATCTTCATGCTGGCTGGCTCTGCGCGGGGACGATCACCCGCAAGGCGCCGGGACGCACCCGGTAGTGCAACGGCGTCTGCATTTTCGTCACTTCTCCGTCGGTGGCGACCCGCAGCTCGCGGTGGCGCGTGCGGACGGTGAACTGCTGCAGCGCCAACACGTCGAAATCGCGGGCCTGGTCGAGCCGCCGGAACAGCGCCCGCAACGCCAGCTGCAGCAGCCCGAAGCGACTCATCCGATGGGTCAGGTACAGCGACAGCTGGCCCCGGTCGAGCGCCGGCCGGGCGCCGATCTCGAAGCCCTCCATCGTGTACTGGTTGTTGCCGATGAAGACGAAGGGCGTGCGCCGCACCAGCGTGTCGTCGCTGACGTCGACGTGCACTTTCAGCACCGGGTAGCGCCGCGCCGCCGTGATGCTGGCCTCCAGCAGCGCCCGCCACTTCCCGTGCCCGAGCCGGCGCTGCCGTTGCTCGCGGTCCTGCACGATGTTCGGATAGAGACCGAGGCCGGAATTGTTGATGAAGATCCGGCCGTTGACCTCGCCGACATCGACTTTGATCTGCCGGCCGGCTGCGATGACGGCAATCGCGGCGTCCTGCTCCAGCGGGATCGCCAGGTCCTTGGCGAAGTGGTTCAGCGTCCCCATCGGCAGCACGCCCAGGGTCACCGGCGTGTCGACCAGGCCGGCGGCCACCGCGCTGACGGTGCCGTCGCCGCCGCCGGCCACCACCACCTGCACGCCCTGCTCCACTGCCTTGCGCACGATGCCCTCGATGTCGGCGCCGTTCTCGATCACCTTCACTTCGGCTTCGAGCCCGGCGGCCCGGAACTTCTGCTCCAGGTCCTGCGCCCAGTCCGGCGCCGCGCCGGTGCCGGCGCTGGAATTGACGATCACGGTGACGGTCGCTGCCATGGTCAAGCCGCGGGGCCGTTGCGACGGCGCTGGAACGCCCGCACGCCTGACAGGCAGACCGCCAGCCAGAACACGCCTTCCACCAGCGCCGCCACCACGTCGGTAAAGTAGTGCACGCCCAGGTAAATGCGCGACAGGCCGACCAGGAGAATCATTGCCGCGGCGACCGCCACGATCCAGCCCTGCCAGGGCCGCGCCCGCGGATGCGAGAGCAGGAAGGCGGCCAGGAAACCGTAGAAGACGGTGGCCCCGGCGGTGTGCCCGCTCGGGAAACTATAGGTCGTCAGTACCAGCACCGGGTCGTCGAAATGCGGGCGCGCCCGCTGCACCAGGTTCTTCACGCCCACGTTGAGCAGCATCACGCCGGGCACGGACAGCACCAGCGCCAGCAACCACCACGAGCGACCGGCTCGGTGCAGCGACCAGCCCAGCACGGCGGTCATCAACAGCAGCCCTGGCGTGCTGTGCCAGTACGACAACACCAGCATGAACTGGGTGACCACCGGATGCGTGTGCGCATGGAACCAGGCGCTGATGGGAAGATCGATCAAAACTCGTGGGACTCCTGTAGCGTTAGCGTACGCTCAACCGCACCGGGCCGAGGCTCAGGCGCACGCGACTGCGGGTAGGCGGCGGCTGACAACGGATGGGGCGCCGATGTCGGCGTTTTCCCCGGGCAAGCCCCGCTTCCAGCCGACAGGCCGGGGGCGCGCGGATTGCTAGATTGTGTCGGATGGCCGCTGCTCAAAACGATGGCATGGTGCGCGTTCGCGGCGCCCGTGAACACAACCTCAAGAACGTCGACCTTGACGTCCCGCGCGATGCGCTGGTGGTCTTCACCGGCGTCTCCGGCTCCGGTAAATCCTCGTTGGCTTTCGGCACCTTGTACGCCGAAGCGCAGCGCCGCTACCTGGAATCGGTGGCGCCCTATGCACGCCGGCTGATCGACCAGGCCGGCGTCCCCGATGTCGACTCGATCGAGGGCCTGCCGCCGGCGGTGGCCCTGCAGCAGCAACGCGGAACCCCCAGCGCGCGCTCGTCGGTCGGCAGCGTCACCACCATTTCCAGCCTGGTAAGGATGCTGTACTCGCGCGCCGGCAGTTATCCGGCCAGCCAGCCGATGCTGTATGCCGAGGACTTCTCCCCCAATACCGCGCAGGGCGCCTGCCCGCAGTGCCACGGCCTGGGGCGGGTCTACGAGGTGACCGAACAGACGCTGGTGCCGGACGATTCGCTGTCGATCCGCGAGCGGGCGATCGCCGCCTGGCCGCCGGCCTGGCACGGCAAGAATCTGCGCGACATCCTGGTCACGCTCGGCTACGACGTCGACACACCCTGGCGCGACCTGCGCAAGAAAGACCGGGACTGGATCCTGTTCACCGAAGAACAGCCGACGGTGCCGGTGTACGCCGGCTTCACGCCCGCCGAAACGCGCCGGGCGCTCAAGCAGAAAGTAGACCCCAGCTACATGGGCACCTTCACCGGGGCCCGCAGATACGTGCTGCAAACGTTTGCAAAGACCCAGAGCGCGCTGATGAAAAAGCGGGTCTCGCGCTACCTGAAAGGTGGCAGCTGCCCCTTGTGCGACGGCAAACGGCTCAAGCGCGAGGCGTTGTCGGTCACCTTCGCCGGGCGCGACATCGGGGAACTGTCGCGGCTGCCGCTGCAGCAACTGGCCGAGGTGCTGCGGCCGGCGGCCGAAGGTCGCCTGGGTGGGCCGGGCGGCAGCAGCGGCGGGATCCTCGGTCGCGCCGCTGCCCGCAAGGACACCGAGCGCCGGGTTGCCGCCGGCGGCTCGGCGCACGGGGCGGCCCCGGATGTCCGGCGCCCGCCCAACCTGTCCGAAGAAAAACAGCTCGCGGCCCAGCGTGTCGCGCAAGCCCTGCTGGCCCGGGTCGGGACCCTGGTCGAACTCGGCCTGGGCTACCTCGCGCTCGAGCGCAGTACGCCGACGCTGTCGCCCGGCGAGTTGCAGCGGCTGCGGCTGGCGACGCAACTGGGTTCGCACCTGTTCGGCGTGGTCTATGTGCTGGACGAGCCATCGGCCGGCCTGCATCCCGCCGATGGCGAAGCCCTGCTCAATGCCTTGCAGCGCCTCAAAGCCGCCGGCAACAGCCTGTTCGTGGTCGAACACGATATCGCCGTGATGCGGCAGGCCGACTGGCTGGTGGATGTCGGGCCGGCCGCCGGCGAACAGGGCGGCCAGGTGCTTTACAGCGGACCGCCGGCCGGCCTGGTGCAGGTGCAGTCGTCGCAAACCCGGCGCCACCTGTTCAGTCCGCCCGCGGTGCGCAAGACGCCGCCCCGCAGCGCCAGCCAGTGGCTGAAGCTGGAGGGCGTCACGCGCAACAACCTGCAGCAGGTCGACGCGGCCTTTCCGCTCGGCTGCTTCACCGCCGTGACCGGGGTCTCGGGTTCGGGCAAGTCGAGCCTGGTCAGCCAGGCGCTGCTGGAACTGGTCGGGGGCCATCTCGGCCACCAGCGCGAGGCCGACGAAGACGTCGACCCACTGCTGGCGGAAGCGCCGGAAACCACCGGCGGGCGCATCGCCGCAGGTGCGCAAGCTGTGCGGCGGCTGGTCTGCGTCGACCAGAAGCCGATCGGCCGGACGCCGCGTTCGAACCTTGCGACCTACACCGGACTGTTCGACGTCGTGCGCAAGCTGTTCGCCGCCACGCCGGCCGCGCGGCGCCGGCGCTACGACGCCGGCCGCTTCTCCTTCAACGTCGCCAAGGGCCGCTGCGAGACCTGCGAAGGCGAAGGCTTCGTCAGCGTCGAACTGCTGTTCCTGCCCAGCGTCTACGCGCCCTGCCCGACCTGCCACGGCGCGCGCTACAACCAGCAGACGCTGGAGATCACGCTGAATGGAAAGAATATCGCGCAGGTGCTGGGCCTGACAGTCGATGGCGCCTGCGACTTCTTTGCCGACCAGCCGGCGGTGCTGCGACCGCTGACGGTGCTGCGCGACATCGGGCTCGGTTACCTGCGCCTGGGCCAGCCGGCAACCGAGCTTTCAGGCGGTGAAGCCCAGCGCATCAAGCTCGCCACCGAATTGCAGCGAACCCAGCGCGGCGACACCCTGTATGTGCTGGACGAGCCGACCACCGGCCTGCATCCGGCCGACGTCGAGCTGTTGCTGGCGCAACTCGATTCCCTGGTCGAAGCGGGCAACACCGTGATCGTGGTGGAGCACGAGATGAGCGTCGTCGCCCACAGTGACTGGGTGATCGACATCGGGCCCGGCGCCGGCGCGGCTGGTGGCGAGATCATCGCCTGCGGCACACCGGAGCAGGTGGCGCGCAGCAGCAAGAGCCGCACCGCCCCCTATCTGGCGCAGGTTCTGGCGCCAGCCGGACGCGACCAAGGGCCTGTGCCTGTCGCCAGTCACGCGGCATGCGCAAATTTGATGACGGTCGAATAGCAAAGCTGGGGTATCGCGAAGACACCGGGTGTAACGGTGGGAACCGGGACCAGCCGCGCGGCGTCCAACCTTCCGGCCGGCTCTTTCTCAGGTTTCTTCACCGGCTCTTGTCCCTCGGGTGCGCAAGCCTCCGGGGGACTTTTCTTTTTTCAGCCGACCAGCCAGGCCAGTCCTTCCCGCTCGTGCAGGAACAGCGCGATGCTTGGAA
>JAJAZH010000475.1 GCA_026785815.1 Ramlibacter sp.
ACTTCATGGACCAGGTGGCGGTCGATGTACAGCACCGTGGTGCCGTCGTCTTCGGTATGGACGACATGCTCGTCCCAGATTTTGTCGTACAGGGTGCGTCCGACTGCGGCCTGTGGCGTGAGTGTCATGGTGCTTCCTGTAAATCGGGTGTCAGGCGTCAACCTTGCCGAAAAGGCTGTCGACGACCGGAATCAGCGCTTGGCCAGGTCCAGCACGTCGCGCCGGATCGCCCCGGTGTAGAGCTGGCGGGGCCGGCCGATCTTGTACTCGGGGTCGCCGATCATCTCGTTGAGCTGGGCGATCCAGCCCACAGTGCGGGCCAGCGCGAAGACGGCGGTGAACAGGCCGACCGGGATGCCGATGGCGCGTTGCACGATGCCCGAATAGAAGTCCACGTTCGGGTACAGCTTGCGCGAGACGAAGTACTCGTCTTCCAGTGCGATTTTTTCCAGCGCCATGGCCAGTTTGAACAGCGGGTCGTTCTGCAGCCCGAGTTCGCCCAGCACTTCCTTGCAGGTTTCCTGCATCAGCTTGGCGCGCGGGTCGTAGTTCTTGTAGACCCGGTGCCCGAAGCCCATCAGCTTGATGCCGGAGTTCTTGTCCTTCACCTGCTTGATGAAGTCGCCGATCTTGTCGACGCCGCCCTGGCGCTGGATGTCGTGCAGCATGTTGAGCGCCGCCTCGTTGGCTCCGCCGTGCGCCGGGCCCCAGAGGCAGGCGACGCCGGCGGCGATGGCCGCGAACGGGTTGGTGCCCGAGCTTCCGCACAGGCGGACCGTGGAGGTGGAGGCGTTCTGCTCATGGTCGGCGTGCAGGATGAAGATCCGGTCCAGCGCCCGCTCGAGCACCGGATTGACCACGTACTCCTCGCACGGTGTGGCAAACATCATGTGCAGGAAGTTGCCGGCGTAGCTCAGGTCGTTCTTCGGGTAGATGTAGGGCTGGCCGGCGTTGTACTTGTAGGCCATCGCGACCAGGGTCGGCATCTTGGCGATCAGGCGGATCGCCGAGATCTCGCGGTGCTCCGGATTGTTGATGTCGGTGCTGTCGTGGTAGAAGGCCGACAGGGCGCCCACCAGGCCGGTCATGATCGCCATCGGATGGGCGTCGCGGCGGAATCCGCGCAGGAAGAACTGCATCTGCTCGTTCACCATGGTGTGCATGGTCACGGTGCGGCTGAACTTCCGCTTGTCCTCGGCGTTGGGCAGCTCGCCGTACAGCAGCAGGTGGCAGGTTTCCATGAAGTCGCACTGCGTCGCCAACTGCTCGATCGGGTAGCCCCGATACAGCAGCTCGCCCTTGTCGCCGTCGATGTAGGTGATCGCGGACTGGCAGGAGCCGGTGGACATGAAGCCGGGGTCGTAGGTGAACATCCCGGTCTGCGCATACAGCTTGCGGATGTCGATCACGTCCGGCCCGACGGTGCCCTGGTAGACCGGCAGTTCGACGTCGGGGCTGCCATTGCTGAACGACAGGGTGGCTTTGTTGTCGGCGAGTTTCATAAACGTCTTCCTTGGGATAATTGGGGCCGCAGCAGTTCGAGCACTGCTGTCACGTCGCATCGGCCCAGTTCGCCGTCCGGTTCCCGGCGCCGCAACAGCAGGTCCATCAGGTCATTGTCTGGCAGTTCCATCAACTCGCTCAACGCCCCGGCCTGCCGGACGGTGAGCGCCGCGGCGTGCCGCGCGAAAAACCGCTCGATCAGCAGGTCGTTTTCGAGCAGTCCGCGCCGACACCGCCACCTGAGCCTGGAGAGCGCCCGCTCGTCGATGCGCTGATCCAGCGCTCGATCGCCGCCGGGCAATTCAGGACACGAAGTGACAAGCGTGGGGGCCATTTAAACCGCCCGACGCACCAGCAGTTCCTTGATCTTGCCGATCGCCATCGTCGGATTCAGGCCCTTGGGGCAGACATCCACGCAGTTCATGATGGTGTGGCAGCGAAAGAGGCGGTACGGGTCTTCCAGGTTGTCCAGGCGCTCGGCCGTGCCTTCGTCGCGGCTATCGGCGATGAAGCGGTAGGCCTGCAGCAGGCCGGCCGGCCCGACGAACTTGTCCGGGTTCCACCAGAAGCTGGGACACGCGGTCGAACAGCAGGCGCACAGGATGCACTCGTACAGGCCGTTGAGCTCATCGCGCTCTTCCGGCGACTGCAGGCGCTCTTTCTCGGGCGGAATGCTGTCGTTGATCAGGTAGGGCTTGATCGAGTTGTACTGCTTGAAGAACTGCGTCATGTCCACGATCAGGTCGCGGATCACCGGCAGCCCGGGCAGCGGCTTGAGAACGATCTTGCCCGGGAGCGTGAGCATGTTGGTCAGGCAAGCCAGGCCGTTCTTGCCGTTGATGTTCATCGCATCCGAGCCGCACACGCCCTCGCGGCAGGAGCGGCGAAACGACAGTGTCGGGTCTTGCGCCTTCAGCTTCATGAGCACATCCAGCAGCATGCGTTCATGGCCATCGAGTTCGACCTCGATGGTCTGCATGTAGGGCTTGGCGTCCTTGTCCGGGTCGTAGCGGTAAATTTGGAAAGTGCGATTCATATTTGTTGGGGACAGAGCTGAAGATCTGTCCCGCAAGTAGGTTTCTAAAAAGTCCTGACGACGGGGGGCACCGACTCGACCGTCAGCGGCTTGAGGTTGACGGGCTTGTATGACAGGCGGCTGCCCTGGCTGTACCAGAGCGAATGCTTCATCCAGTTGGTGTCGTCCCGGCCGACCGGGGCCACCGGGTCGTCGGCGGGGCGCTCGTAATCGTGCACGGTGTGGGCGCCACGGCATTCCTTGCGCGCTGCCGCCGAAACGATGGTGGACTCGGCGCACTCGATCAGGTTTTCGACCTCCAGCGCCTCGATCCGCGCGGTGTTGAAGATCTTCGACTTGTCCTGCAGCCCGATCGAGGCGACCCGCTCCCGCAACGCCGCGATCTTGACCACGCCCTCGTCCAGGCTGGCCTGGGTCCGGAACACGCCGGCGTGCAACTGCATGGTGGCGCGGATGTCGTTGGCGACGTCCTGTGAATACTCGCCGGAGCTCGCGCTCTCCAGCCGGTTGAGCCGCTCCAGCGCGAGGTCCGCCGCATCGGCGGGCAGCGGCTTGTGGCTCTTGCCGCGGTTGTTGAATTCGACGATGTGGTTGCCGGCGGCACGGCCGAACACCAGCAGGTCGAGCAGCGAATTGGTGCCCAGGCGGTTGGCGCCGTGCACGCTGACGCAGGAGCATTCGCCCACCGCGTACAAGCCATTGACGACGGCGTTGTTGTTGTCGCCCTGCTGCGTCACGACCTGGCCGTGGATGTTGGTCGGGATGCCGCCCATCTGGTAGTGGATGGTGGGTACCACCGGGATCGGCTCGCGCGTGATATCGACATTGGCGAAATTGACGCCGATCTCGTAGACCGAAGGCAACCGCTTGTGGATCGTGTCGGCGCCCAGGTGGTCCAGTTTGAGCAGGAGGTAGTCCTTGTGCGGGCCGCAGCCGCGACCTTCCTTGATTTCCTGGTCCATGCAGCGAGAGATGAAGTCGCGCGGGGCCAGGTCCTTGAGTGTCGGCGCGTAGCGCTCCATGAAGCGCTCGCCATTGCTGTTGAGCAGGATGGCGCCCTCGCCGCGGCAGCCTTCGGTCAGCAGCACGCCGGCGCCGGCGACGCCGGTGGGGTGGAACTGCCAGAACTCCATGTCTTCCAGCGGAATGCCGGCGCGTGCGGTCATGCCCAGGCCGTCGCCGGTGTTGATGTAAGCGTTGGTCGATGCCGCGAAGATGCGGCCGGCGCCGCCGGTCGCCAGCAGCGTGGTGCGGGCTTCGAGGATGTGCAGGTCGCCGGTTTCCATCTCCAGCGCAGTGACGCCCACCACGTCGCCTTCGGCGTCGCGGACCAGGTCCAGTGCCATCCATTCGACGAAGAAGTTGGTGCGGGCCTTCACGTTCTGCTGGTACAGCGTATGCAGCATGGCGTGGCCGGTGCGGTCGGCCGCGGCGCAGGCGCGCTGGACCGGCTTCTCGCCGTAGTTGGCGGTGTGGCCTCCGAACGGCCGCTGGTAGATCGTCCCGTCCGGGTTGCGGTCGAACGGCATGCCCATGTGCTCGAGGTCGTAGACGACTTCAGGCGCCATCCGGCACATGTATTCGATCGCGTCCTGGTCGCCCAGCCAGTCCGAGCCCTTGACCGTGTCGTAGAAATGGTAGTGCCAGTTGTCCTCGCTCATGTTGCCGAGCGACGCGCCGATGCCGCCCTGCGCCGCCACCGTGTGCGAGCGGGTCGGGAACACTTTCGACAGCACGGCGACGTTCAGTCCGGCCCGTGCCAGTTGCAGCGAAGCGCGCATGCCCGAGCCGCCGGCGCCGACGATCAAGACGTCGAACTTGCGCTTGGTGATGTTGTTCTTGGTGTAGCTCATTGCGTCTCAGACTCTCCAGAGGACTTGCACGGCCCAGCCGGCGCAGCCGACCAGCCAGACGATGGTGAAGATCTGCAGCGACAGGCGGGCCCAGACGGCCTTGACGTAATCCATCAGGACGTCGCGCATCCCGACCCACACATGCCACAGTAGCGCCGCGATGATGCTGAAGGTCAGCACCTTCATCCACTGGCTGGCGAAGATGCCGGCCCATTTGTCGTAACCGATCGGTCCGCGCGACAGGATCACCTGGGCCAGCACCACCAGCGTGAAAAGCGCCATCAGGGCGGCCGTCACGCGCTGGCTGAGCCAGTCCCGCAGGCCGTAGTGGGCGCCGACGACGATGCGCTTGGAGCCGTAATTCACAGCCATGGATCAGTTTCCTTCTTAATAGGCGCCGAACAGCTTGGCGCCGAGCAGCAGCGTCAGCAGCACGCTGGCGACCAGCGTCACGCGGGCCGAGGTCATGCCGAACTGCATCGTCACTGCCGTGTGGCTCACATCCATCCAGAGGTGGCGCAGGCCGGCGATGAAATGGTGCAGGAAGGCCCAGATCAGCGCCAGCGCGACCAGCTTGATAAACCAACCCGGCAGCCAGCCCAGGCCCTGGTTGAACGCGCTGGTGAAGCGGGCGAAGGACAGTTCCGATGAGATCGACGTGTCGAACATCCAGATGATGAAGGGCAGCAGGATGAACATCAGCACGCCGCTGACCCGGTGCAGGATCGAGACCCACCCGGCCGCCGGAAGCCGGTAGGTCGGCAAGTCCTTGAAAGCATTGATATTCCGGAACTCTGGCCGCTTGCTGGCTGGCTCTGTCATGGTTTGGCTTTCTCAGGGCTTAAGGCGGTTTTTGTCGGTCCGGGGATGCGGACCACCAGAAATTCTATTGCAATGCACAAACCGGCATGGCGCCCGCTTGCATTAGCCCAGATCGTTGCGGTAGTGATGGGTGTCGGTGCGGTACAGGCCCCGGCGCAGTTCCATCGGGACATCGTTGTAGGTGTAGGCGATCCGCTCGACGCTCAGCAAGGGCGTGAGCGGCGGCACCTGCAGCAGCTGCGCCTGCTGCGGATCCGGCGCCACCGCGCGCAGCCGTTCCTCGGCGCGCACCATGCGCACGCCGAATTCGACCTCGAACATCGCATAGGTCGGCCCGGCATAACTGGCGACCCGCTCGGCAGTCAGGCCCTTGAATGCGTTCCCCGGCAGCCACAGGGCTTCCAGGATGGTGGGCACGCCGCCGAAGGACAGCACCCGCCGGACCTGGATCACGGCATCTCCCGAACGCAGCGACAGCGCCCGGGCCACATCGGCGGTCGAGCGCACCCGCTTGCAGTCGAGGACTGCGCGCTGGGCCGGTCCCTCGGCATCGCGGTCGCCGCTGTCGGGCATCAGCTTGAGGAAGCGATACTGGACATGCTGCTCGGCGTGGGTGGCGACAAAAGTGCCCTTGCCCTGGCGCCGGATCACCAGGTTCTCTGCCGCCAGTTCGTCGATCGCCTTGCGCACCGTGCCCTGGCTCACGCGAAAGCGGACAGCCAGGTCCATTTCGCTGGGGATCGCCTCGCCCGGCTTCCACTCGCCGGACTGCAGGCTGTGCAGGATCAGTTCCTTGATCTGCCGGTAGAGCGGGCTGAAGGCCGGGGTCGCCGTCGCGCTGGCGTCGGCAGCCAGCATGGAAGAGTCGGCCGGTGAAGAGCTGGGGGTGGCCATGGCGGCGAGGCGGACGGAGGGCGACGAGAGAGTGGACGGGGGAAGGCGAACGGGGGGAGGGCGGGGACGGTTGGAAAAAAAGAAGCTGGAATCCACGGGAATCTTATCTTATATAAGACATAAGACAAATCGACCGGCGCTGGATCCGGCGGGTAAAATTGCCGGTCTCCCACCGGGCGGGAGCCGGTGCCGGCGGCCTGTGGAAGCCGTTTTTCTCAACCTTCCTTTCGGAGATTCTCAATGAGCAAAAAGCCCGTCCGCGTCGCCGTCACCGGCGCCGCCGGCCAGATCGGTTACGCCCTGCTGTTTCGCATCGCCTCGGGAGAAATGCTCGGCAAGGACCAGCCGGTGATCCTGCAGCTGCTCGAGATTCCCGACGAGAAAGCCCAGAAGGCGCTCAAGGGCGTGATGATGGAGCTGGAAGATTGCGCTTTCCCGCTGCTGGCCGGGATGCAGGCTCACGGCGATCCGATGACCGCATTCAAAGACACCGATTACGCCCTGCTGGTCGGCTCGCGTCCGCGCGGCCCGGGCATGGAGCGTGCCGAGCTGCTGGCGATCAATGGCGCCATCTTCACCGCCCAGGGCAAGGCCCTGGACCAGGTCGCCAGCCGCAACGTCAAGGTGCTGGTGGTCGGGAATCCGGCGAATACCAATGCGTACATCGCGATGAAGAGCGCGCCCAGCCTGCCGCGCGAGAACTTCACCGCCATGCTGCGGCTGGATCACAACCGGGCGCTGTCGCAGGTCGCGGCCAAGACCGGAACCCGGGTCGGCCAGATCGAGAAGATGGCCGTCTGGGGCAACCATTCGCCCACCATGTATGCCGACTACCGCTTCGCCACGATTTCGAAGGACTCGCCGGTTGCCGGCGGCAAGGCCGTGAAGGACCTGATCAACGACCAGGTCTGGAATGCCGACACTTTCCTGCCGACGGTCGGCAAGCGCGGCGCCGCGATCATCGAAGCCCGCGGCCTGTCGTCTGCGGCGTCGGCCGCCAACGCCGCGATCGACCACATGCGCGACTGGGCCCTCGGGACCCAGGGCAAGTGGGTGACGATGGGCGTGCCGTCCGATGGCGACTACGGAATCCCGAAGGACGTGGTGTTCGGATTTCCGGTCACCACCGAAGGCGGCAAGTACACCATCGTCAAGGGATTGGCGATCGACGCCTTCAGCCAGGAGCGGATCGACAAGACGCTCAAGGAGCTGCAGGACGAGCAGGCCGGCGTGGCCCACCTGCTGTGACTGGGGATGTCATCCCGGGCTCGACCCGGGGGGCTGTCATCCCCGGCTTGCCCCGGAGGGATGTCATCCCGGGCTTGACCCGGGATCCATGGACTGCGGGTCAAGCCCGCAATGACAACGGTTCGGGTCAAGCCCGCAATGACGACTGTCCGGGTCAAACCCGCAACGACAGCCGTGTGGGCAATGACAGCAAGGCCAGTGCATGGCTGCAACGATGAGCCATCCCCGCGATGTCCTGCTGGGTGCCCAGGCGCAGGCCGGCGTGCTGCCGGTCTGCGACCATTACAGCGGCGTCGAGTCCCGGATGCGCAAGAGCCTGCAACTGCAGGCGGAGATGACCGAAGAATTCGGCTCCTGCCTCTTCGACGTGACGCTCGATTGCGAGGACGGCGCCCCGGTCGGCGGCGAAGCGGAGCATGCCGCACTGGTGGTCGCGCTGGCGTCGTTGGCCGGCGCCAGAGCTCGCGTTGCGGTGCGCGTGCATCCGGTCGATCATCCGGCGTTCGAGCAGGACGTAGCGACCATCGCCGGCAAGGCCCACCGCAGGCTGTGCCACATCATGCTGCCCAAGGTGGAGTCGCCGGCGGACGTCGACCGTGCGTCCAAAGCGCTGGACGCGGCCGGCGCCGCCCAGCTGCCGCTGCATGTGCTGATCGAATCGCCGGCCGCGGTGCACCGCGTGTTCGACATCGCCGCCCATCCGCGGGTCCAGTCGATCAGCTTCGGGTTGATGGATTTCGTGTCCGCGCATGGCGGCGCGATTCCGGCCGAGGGCATGGGCATCGAGGGCCAGTTCACGCACCCGCTGGTGGTGCGCGCCAAGCTGGAGATCGCATCGGCCTGCCATGCGCACGGCAAGGTGCCGGCCCACGGCGTGGTGACCGAATTCAAGAACACCAGGGCGCTGGCCGGAGCGGCCACCCGCGCTGCGCGCGAGTTCGGCTTCACCCGCATGTGGAGCATCCATCCGGACCAGATCCGGCCGATCCTGGCCGCTTTTGCGCCCAGCGCGCATGAGATCGAAAGTGCGTCGAAGTTGATCCTTGCCGCTGTTGCCGCGCAGTGGGCGCCGATCAGTTTCGAGGGCAAACTGCAGGACCGGGCCAGCTACCGCTATTACTGGCAGGTGCTCGAGCGCGCCCACCGCACCGGGCGGACGCTGCCAACAGAAGTCCGGGGCTGGTTCGACACCGCCCCGCATCATTGAAAAAGAACGTCAGGAGATATTCAGGATGAACAGCAGTATGAACAGGCTGAATTGCGCCATGCCGCTGGCCTTGCTGATGGCGCTTTCACCGGCACTGGTCTGCGCGCAGGTGACCCCGCCGAAGCCGCTGGCCAAACCCGCTGCGCGGGCAGCGACCAAGGTGGCGCCGAAGGCCGTCGTTGAAGCCGCGAAAAAGCCCCGCCTGACCCGCGCGCAGCAGAAATCGATCGAGGAATCGACGCCGGTCGACGACGATCCGGCCGTCAAGCTGAGCCCGGCCGACCTGGAGGTCGCCAAGCAGGTTCACGTCGGCGACATTCCGTGCGAGCTGGGTGCGACGGTGCACGTCACGCGGCACAAGCGCGAAGGCTTCTTCATCGTCCGGGCCGGCATCCAGCGCTTCACCATGCATCCGGTCGAAAGCCGGACCGGCGCGATCCGCCTGGAAGATCCGGTGGCCGGTGCGATGTGGCTGCAGCTGGGCAACAAGTCCATGCTCATGAGCCAGAAGATCGGCAAGCGGCTGGCCGACGAATGCATGAATCCGGTGCAGGCCGCGATGAACGAGACGCTCAAGAAAAACCCGATCCCGAGCCTGCTGGAGCCGCTGCCGACGGCCAAGGCTCCGGCGGCGGAGCCATCCACGCTGGCGTCGACCCCACCCACCGCCGAGGCGCAGGAGCCGCCGCCGAAGGCGCCTGTCGACGCAGCGCCTGCCGCCGCCACACCCGCCGCGGTGATCCCGGCTGCCGAAGCGCCCGCAGCCCCGGCATCGGCGCCGAACTAAAAATTGAACCGAGAGAAACCATGTTGCAAGCCTATGTAGACCATGTCGCCGAGCGGGCAGCGCTCGGCATTCCGCCGTTGCCGCTGTCGGCCAAGCAGACCGGCGAGCTGGTCGGGCTGCTGAAGAACGTGTCGGCTG